>JAPPHW010000056.1 GCA_028820945.1 Defluviicoccus sp. | reverse complement strand
ACCGGGTTGGTGATCCCGTACTTCTCCACGCCGCCCTTGATCACGTCGACCCCGATGTCGATCCAGCCGGCCATCTCGATGGCGCCGCAGAAGGTGATCTCGCCGTCCCCCTGCGACCAGTGGATGTCGCCCATCGATAGCCCGCCGCCCGACTGGTAGACCGGGAAGTAGCAGGTGGAACCGCGCGACAGGTTCTTGATGTCGCAGTTTCCGCCATGCTCGCGCCCGGGCACCGTACGCGCGCCTTCCTGACCCGCGGCCGCCGCAGCGTCGCCGGTCATCTGGCCCATCAGCGCCGTCGTCGTTCCCGCCAGGCCGTCCGGCAGGGTGGCCAGGGGCGGCACACGATCCGGATCGGTGTTGAACAGGGCCGACTCCCGGTCGTTCCATCGCTTCAGCAAATCGGCGTCAGGCAGCGTGCCGATCAGCCCCGGATGAATGAGCCCGGGGAAGCGAACGCCCGGAATGTGGCGTGACGTGGTGTAGATGCCGTGGAAGTCCCAGCACGCCTTGCGCGCATCGGGGAAGTGCTTGTCGAGGAACCCGCCGCCGTTTTCCAGCGCGAAGATCCCCGTGAAGCCCCACTTCGAGTCCGGCAGCCATCCGATGTCGTTGATGTCCACGACCATGAGGTCGCCGGGCTCCGCGCCCTCGACGCCGAACGGTCCGCTCAGATAGTGCACTTTCGAAAGATCGACATCCCGGATGTCGTTGGCAGATTCGTCGTTGTTGATCTGCCCTCCGGTCCAGTCGTAACACTCGACCCGGAATTCATCGCCGGGCTTGAAGGTTTCCACTATGGGAATATCGGGATGCCAACGGTTATGCGTCTTTACTGCTTGATCTTCGGGCCACTTGTCCATTTCCGCCCGGAACACAGTATTTGCCATTGTTCCCTCCGTTCTTCGATTTTCTTGTCTTGGCAGTCTCCATTTCAGAAGGCACTACTGCGGGGTTCGTGTAGGCCCCGCGCCACCGGCCACTGCACAGAGGTGGACCGTTAGCTACCTTACGGTAGCGCATTCGCCGACCGCCCACAACCTCGGCCTGGCGGCTTGACAGGACGAAGAGGCCGATGTCTGTTGTCACGGTCGATCCCCGTCGGCTCTCCCCTCCGGCTTCCGCGGGACAATAATGACGATTGCCTTTGTGTTTCCGGGGCAGGGCTCCCAGGCCGTGGGCATGGGAGAAGCGCTGCTGGCCTCCTTTCCGACCGCGCGCGAGACCCTGGAGGAGGTCGACGACGCGCTGAGCAAGAACCTGTCGCGCGTCATCCGCGAGGGGCCGGCGGAAGACCTGACGCTGACCGAGAACGCGCAGCCAGCGCTGATGGCGATCGGCATGGCCGTGCTTCGGGTCCTTGTGCGGGACGCCGGCTTCGATTTTGCCGGCCGGGTGTCCCATGTGGCGGGCCATTCGCTGGGCGAATACTCGGCGCTCGCCGCGGCCGGCGCGTTTTCGCTGCCCGACGCGGCGCGGCTCCTGAGGACCAGGGGCCGGGCGATGCAGGAGGCCGTGCCGGTGGGCGAGGGCGCGATGGCAGCCCTGCTCGGCGCGACGCTCGAACAGGCGCGCGGGATCGCCGACGATGCGGCGGAACAACAGGTTTGCGACGTCGCCAACGACAACGCCCCCGGCCAGGTCGTTCTTTCCGGCAACAGCGAAGCCGTTGAGAGAGCGGTGGAGCTCGCGAAGGAGCGCGGCGTTCGGCGCGCGGTCATGCTCTCGGTCTCGGCGCCGTTTCACTGCCGGCTGCTGCAGCCGGCGGCGGAGGTCATGGAAGAGGCTCTTTCCGCCATCGAGATGAACCCGCCCGAGCCGCCGCTGGTCGCCAACGTTTCCGCCGAACCCGTGTCGGATCCGGACGAGATCCGCGAGCTGCTCGTCGCCCAGGTGACCGGGCTCGTGCGGTGGCGCGAATGCGTGCTCGCCATGCGCGACGCCGGCGTCGGGACGCTGGTGGAAATCGGTGCCGGAAAGGTGCTTACCGGACTTGCCCGACGGATCGATCCCGATCTCGTCGCGCTCTCGGTGGAAAGCCCCGACGATATCGAAGCGCTGCTGAAGCTCTGAGTTTTCCGGGAGTTGGGGGCGGTCATGTTCGATCTGGAAAACAGGCGCGCGCTGGTCACCGGCGCTTCCGGCGGTATCGGCGGCGCGGTGGCTTCGGCGCTGCACGCGCGGGGCGCGACGGTCGCCCTTGCGGGCCGCAACCGCGCGGCGCTGGAGGAACGCGCCTCCGAACTCGGAGAGCGCGCCCACGTGCTGACCGCCGACCTCGCGGAGTCCGGCGCCGCCGACACGCTGGTCCAGGCGGCCGCGGAGGCCATGGGCGGAATCGACATACTGGTCAACAATGCCGGGCTTGCGCGCGACGGCCTGTTCGTCAGGGTCAAGGATGAGGACTGGCAGACCGTGCTCGACGTGAACCTGACCGCCGGGTTCCGCCTCGCCCGCGCGGCGCTGCGCGGCATGATGCGCGCACGATGGGGCCGCATCGTCGCCATCACTTCCATCGTGGGTCAGACGGGAAATCCGGGACAGGCCAACTACGCGGCCTCCAAGGCGGGGATGACGGGGATGACGAAGGCGCTCGCGGCCGAGGTCGCGGCGCGCAACATCACCGTCAACTGCGTCGCCCCGGGGTTTATCGACACCGCGATGACGCAGGGTCTCGGCGACGAGCAGACCGCGCGGCTCGCCGAACGTATCCCGGCCGGCCGTCTCGGAACGCCCGAGGACGTCGCCTCCTGCGTGGTCTTTCTGGCGAGCGACGAAGCCGCCTATGTCACCGGGCAGACGATCAGCGTGAACGGCGGGATGGCCATGATTTAGCGGGCCGCGGGATTCGGGCGTGCGTTGGCAAGGCGACGGCAATTGTGATAGTTGTCGGCCCTCACCGCGCGGCCGAGTATCCCGTTGGACTCTGGTCCCTCAGTGCCCGGTCCATCGCTTACCACACCGAGGAACCCTGACATGAGCGACACCTCCAACCGTGTGAAGAAGATCGTGGTCGAGCATCTTGGCGTCGACGAGGCCAAGGTCACCGACAATGCGAGCTTCATCGACGATCTCGGCGCCGACAGCCTCGACACCGTCGAGCTCGTGATGGCGTTCGAGGAGGAGTTCGGATGCGAGATTCCGGACGACGCGGCGGAGAAGATTCTGACGGTCAAGGATGCGATCAACTTCATCGAAGAGAACGCGAACGCCTGATCGCGGCCGCGGTCCGGGATCCGCGAACCCGGCCGGGCGCCACCCGATGAAGTACGGACAATCGGTGCTGTTATGAGACGTGTCGTCGTTACGGGGCTCGGCCTCGTCACGCCCTTGGGCGCGGGGGTCGGCCATGTGTGGAAGCGCCTCGTCGACGGCGAGTCGGGCATCCAAGCCATCCAGACCTTCGACGTCTCGGATCTGCCATGCAAGATCGCGGGAACGGTTCCGGTCGGCGAAAGCGGCAACGGACGGTTCGATCCCGATTCGGTCGTGAGCGCCAAGGACCGGCGCAAGATGGACGACTTCATCGTCTACACGCTCGGCGCCGCGGCCGAGGCGGTCGAGGACGCGGGCTGGACGCCGGACGCCGAAGAAGACCTCGAACGGACCGGCGTGCTGATCGGATCCGGTATCGGCGGCCTCAAGTTCATCTTCGACGGCTCGATCACGATGAACGAGCGCGGCCCTCGCCGCGTGACGCCGTTCTTCATTCCCGCCACCCTGATCAACCTCGCCTCCGGACAGGTCTCGATCCGCTACGGGTTCAAGGGCCCGAACCATTCGGTGGTGACGGCCTGCGCGACCGGGGCGCACGCGATCGGGGACGCGGCGCGGATGATCATGCTCGACGATGCTGACGTGATGGTCGCCGGCGGCGCCGAGGCCGCGGTCTGCCGGATCGGAATCGCCGGGTTCGCGTCGGCGCGGGCGCTCTCCACCGGGTTCAACGACACGCCCGAACGCGCCTCGCGCCCGTGGGACCGCGACCGCGACGGGTTCGTGATGGGCGAGGGCGCCGGGATCGTCGTGCTCGAGGAGATGGAGCACGCGAAAAAGCGCGGCGCGAAAATGTACGGCGAGGTCGTCGGTTACGGCATGTCGGGCGACGCGCACCACATCACGTCGCCGCCGGAAGACGGCAACGGCGGATACCGTTCGATGCGCGCGGCATTGAAGCGGGCGGAACTGAATACCGACGAAATCGACTATATCAACGCGCACGGAACTTCGACGCCGCTCGGCGACGAGATCGAGCTCGGCGCCGTCAAACGGGTTTTCGGCGAGGACGCCTACAAGCTCTCGATGTCGTCCACCAAGTCCGCCATCGGACATCTTCTCGGAGCGGCGGGCAGCGTCGAGGCAATCTTCTCCATCATGGCGGTCAACGAGGGCGTGGTTCCGCCCACCCTCAACCTCGACAACCCCTCGGAGGGCTGCGATCTGGACCTTGCCCCGAACGAGGCCAGGGAACGTCCGATCCGTAACGCCCTGTCCAATTCGTTCGGCTTCGGCGGCACCAACGCGTCCCTGATTTTCTCGGCGCCTCCCTGATCGCGCGGTCGTGCCGATGGCTCGGCTGGCGCTTCATGCGGCTGTATTCGGACCGCTTGGGGCCGTCCTGTTCGCGCTGGGGTTTTCCTACTTCGCATATCTCGAATTCGTCCGCCCGGGACCGCTGGCCGACGCGAGCACGCTGATCGTTCACAAGGGCTCCGGTGTCGAGCGGATCGCAACCGAGCTCCGCGACCGCGGCGTGATTCGCGACCGGTTTCTGTTCAAGGCAGGCGCCCGATTCACCGGGCGGAGCAGGGCAATGCGCGCGGGCGAATATCGCTTCCCGGCCGGAATTTCGATGGACGGGGCGATCGCGCTTCTCGCGAGCGGCGAGACCGTCAGACGGCGGATCACCATTGTCGAGGGGCTCACGACCGGCGAGGTGCTCGGCCTCATCGGCGACGCCGAGGGCCTCGCGGGTGGTTTGCCGGCCGGGGTGGGGGAGGGGTCGCTTCTGCCCGAGACGTACTACTTCTCGTACGGGGACAGCCGCGCGGCGCTCGTCGGACGGATGCGCGAATCGATGAGAAAGACGCTCGAGTCCCTGTGGGAAACGCGCGCTCCCGGGACAGCGCTGGCGACGCCGGAAGAGGCGCTGGTTCTGGCCTCGATCGTCGAGAAAGAGACCGCCGTGGCGTCGGAGCGAGCGCGCATTTCGGCGGTGTTTCACAACCGTCTTAGCCAGGGGATGCGCCTGCAATCCGATCCCACGGTGGTCTACGCGCTCACCCTGGGCCTCGCGCCGCTCGACCGTCCCCTCGCCAGGAAGGATCTCCGGATCGAATCGCCCTACAACACCTATCGGACGCACGGCCTCCCGCCCACGCCGATCGCCAATCCGGGCCGCGCCTCGATCGAAGCCGCGCTGCATCCGGCACAGACCGACGAGCTTTACTTCGTGGCGGACGGGACGGGCGGACACGCGTTCGCCCGGACCTTTGCCGAGCACCTCCGCAACGTCGCGCGATGGCGACGGATCGAACGCGAAAGAAAGGAAGCGAAGCCGCCGGAATAGTCGGCTCTATTCCGCGGCCGGCTTGACCGGCGGTTGCGGTTCGGCGGCGACTTCCGCGGTCGGGCCGATGACGAGGTCCCGGTCGTCGCGCGGCATCTGCACCTCGGTATCGATATGCTGCGTCTCCGGCAAGGGCTGCGACGCTCCCTCCACCTTCAGATCCGCAAAGCGCCGCGCCTGCGGCATCACCCGCGACTCCAGACTGCCGACGAAGGCATTGTACCGCCGCACCGACCTGGCAATGTCCTGGCCGAGCCCCGCGACGTGGTCGCCCATCGTACCCATGCGCTGATAGAGCTCCTGTCCGAGCCTTGCGACTTCCCGGGCATTCTCGGCGACCTTCTCCTGCCGCCAGCCGAAGGCGACGGCCTTGGCGAGACCCAGCATCACGGTCGGGGTAACGATGAGCACGTTGGATTTGAGCGCATCGTCGTAGAGCGTCGGGTCGCGCTCGATCGCCGCGGCGTAAAAATTGTCGCCCGGCACGAACATCACGACGAAGTCGGGCGTCACGTCGAGCGCGTCCTGGTAACGCTTGGAAGCGAGGTTTCGCATGTGGGTTCTGAGCTGCCCGGCGTGCCGCTTCAGCAGTTCCTCGCGCGTTTCGTCGTCTTCCGCCTCGACCGCGTCCATATATGCGCTCAGGGAGGTCTTGGCGTCGACGATCATGTAGCGCCCGCCCGGCAGGCGGATGATTACGTCCGGGCGCAGCAACTCGGTGTCCTGGCGCAGCGACTGCTCGGTCTGGAAGTCGCAATGCTCGGTCATGCCGGACAGTTCGAGCACGTTCCTCAGCGTTTCCTCGCCCCATCGTCCGCGCGTCTTGGGTGCCGCGCGAAGCGCGTTGACCAGCCTCGCCGCCTCGCCCCTGACCTTCTCCTGACCGTTGACGACGTTCTTCAGTTCCGCGGTGAGGTTCCCGTAGTGTTCCCTCCGGGTTTTCTCGATCTCCTCGAGGTTCTTGCGCCAATCGGCGAGCGCGGTCGCGATCGGCTTGAGCTCGCCGTCGACACGCTCGCGATGCTTGTCGAAGACTTCGTTCGCAAGTCCGAGAAAGGAGGTCTGGTTCTCCTTGAGCGCCTGCTGGGCGAGCGCCTTGAGTTCCTTCTCGATATCGCCGCGGACGCGTTCGAGAGAACCGGTCTTCTCCTTGTGCGCCCGCTCGACTTCCTCGAGCCGCGCACGGCTGGCCGCAAGCGCGATCCGCTCCGCTTCGAGGTCGCGCGATGTGGAATCCGCGCGCGCCCGTTCCGCGTCATGAGCGGCGGAAACTCTGGCGACTTCGCTCCGCTTCAAGAGCCATACGATCGCCGCACCGACCGCGAGCCCGACGAGGGCCGCAATCACCGGTTCCATCGGAAAATCCCCATCGACAACGGGCTCCGACCCTACGCCCCGCCGCGAACGGATGCGAGCCGAAAACCGCTCGAACGCCAAGCGCGATTCGTTCGGAGCACGGGCAATCTGTACTATAGAGGTCCGCTCGCCGCGCAACGTCACGGGTCCCCCGCGAAGAGAACATGGCAAAGGCCGGGAAGATCGCATTTGCGGAGGACGGTGCGCGGGAAACGGCTCGCGAACTCCAGAGCATGACCGGTTTCGCGCGCGCCGAGGGCGGCGACGGCGACGTCCGCTGGAATTGGGAAGTCAGAAGCGTCAACGGTCGCAACCTCGATCTCAGAATCCGCACGCCCCACGGGCACGACGCGCTTGAGCCGCAAGCCCGTGCTCTGGCGGCGGAACGGTTTAGCCGGGGCTCGCTTACGCTCCATTTGACGATCGCGCAGTCGACTCGCGCACCGGAGATCCGGGTCAATGAGGACGTGCTGGATCGTCTGCTGGAGATCCATCGCTCGTTGCGGGACCGGCACGATTTCCCTCCCGCGCGGCTCGAGGCGCTGTTGGCGCTTCCAGGCGTTCTGGAAAGAGTGGAGGCGGAGGAAAGCGACGCTGAACGCGAACGGCGCCGCGTCTCGTTGTTGGACACGCTCGCGGCCGCTCTCGACGGTCTTGCCGCGGCCCGGCGCGAGGAAGGCGAGCGGCTGGAAGCCGTCGTCGAGCGTCAACTGGACCAAATCGGCGCACTCGCGGCGGCCGCCGCGGCCGCCGCGGCCGCCCAGCCCCAGCGGGTTCGCGACCGGGTCCGCGATCAGATCGCGGCGCTGCTCGACCCGAACTCCGCGATCGCCGAGGACCGTCTCGCGCAGGAGGTGGCCTATCTCGCGGCGCGGGCGGACATTCGCGAGGAAATCGACCGGCTGATCGGCCACGTTGCATCGGCCCGGGAACTGTTGAGCGGCGGCGGGCCGGTCGGCCGGCGGCTCGACTTCCTCTGCCAGGAATTCAACCGGGAAGCCAACACGCTGTGCTCGAAATCGGCCGATAAGGAGCTTACGCGGATCGGTCTTGACCTGAAGGCGGCGGTCGAAGGCCTCCGCGAACAGGTTCAAAATATCGAGTAGGCATGAACGGCGACGGAATTCCCCGCCGCGGGCTGATGCTGGTCCTGTCCTCGCCGTCGGGAGCCGGCAAGACCACCATTTCCCGGCTGCTGCTGGAGGCCGATCCCGGCCTCACGCTGTCGGTGTCGGTGACCACCCGCCCCAAGCGGCCGGACGAGGTGGACCGGCGCGACTATTCGTTCCTGGATTCCGCCGCGTTCGAAAAGATGCGCGCGGCCGGCGATCTGCTGGAGCACGCCAAGGTGTTCGGCAACGACTACGGCACGCCCCGGACCCCGGTCGAGAAAGCGCTCGCGGAAGGTCTCGACGTCTTGTTCGACATCGACTGGCAGGGTGCGCGCCAGCTCAAGGGTAAGGCACCGAAGGACGTCGTAAGCATATTTGTCCTGCCGCCATCGACCGGCGAACTGCACGCGCGTTTGCGGCGGCGCGCGCAGGATTCGGACGAGGTCGTCGCGCGGCGTATGAAGCGGGCCCCCGACGAGATCGCGCACTGGAACGAGTTCGACTACGTGGTTGTCAACCGCGACATTCAGGAAAGCGTCGCCAACGTCCGCTCCATCCTCACCGCGGAACGCCTGCGCCGTCAGCGTCAGGTGGGTCTGCCGGAATTCGTGAAGCGTCTCAGCGAGGGCCTCTGAGCTTCGCGAGACCGCGCGCGAGAGCGCAGAACGCCTCGGGCGGAAGCGTTTCGGCTCGCGCCGTCGGCGCGATTCCTTCCTGCGCCAGGAGCGCCTCCGGATCCTCGACCAGCCCGGCGAGGGCCGAGCGCAGCATCTTGCGCCTGCGGCCGAAGGCGGCGGCCGTGACCGTCTCGAGGACGGCCATGTCCGCCGGTGCCAGGGGCGTGTCGCGAGGAACCAGGTTGACGACGGTGGAGGTGACCCTGGGCGGCGGCACGAAGGCGGTCGGCGCGACATCGAAGGCGCGTTTCGCCTCGCAGAGCCACTGTGCGACAACCGCGAGCCGGCCGTAGGCGCTCTCGCCCGGCGCCGCGACGATGCGCTCCGCCACCTCCTTCTGGAACATGAGCGTCATCGCGGAGATCGAATCGACATGCCGCAGCCAGCCGATCAGGAGCGGCGTGGCGACGTTGTAGGGCAGGTTGGCGACGATCGCGACCCGGTCGGTTCCGGCAAGGGCGGAAACGTCGACAGCCAGCGCATCCCCGGCGACCGCGTCGAGCCGGTTTCCGTATCTCCTCGAAAGGTCGGAGAGCGCGTCGATGCACCGCGAGTCGCGTTCGATCGCGATCACGCGCGCCGCGCCGGTTTCGAGAAGCGCGCGGGTGAGGCCGCCCGGCCCCGGGCCGACCTCAAGCACCGTCTTCCCCGCAAGATCGCCCGCGGCCCGGACGATGCGCCGGCAGAGGTTGAGATCCAGGAGGAAGTGCTGGCCGAGCTGGCGTCTCGCGCGGATCCCGTAACGGGCGATGACCTCGCGCAGCGGCGGCAGGGGTTCAGGCAAGGGCGTTCGACATCCCGGCCCGCGTGTTCGCCATCGTCGCGGCGAGGCGCAGCGCGGCAATCAGGCTGTCCGGCCGGGCAATTCCCTTTCCCGCGATGTCGTAGCCGGTGCCGTGATCCGGCGAGGTCCGGACGATAGGGAGGCCGAGCGTCACGTTGACCCCGCCGAAGAAGTCGAGCGTCTTGATCGGGATCAGCGCCTGGTCGTGGTACATGCAGAGCGCCGCGTCGTAGTCCCGACGCGCCTCGTCGTGAAACAGCGTATCGGCCGGCGAGGGTCCGTCGACGCTGAGTCCGTCCCGGCGCAGGATGTCGATGGCGGGTTCGACGATCTCGATCTCCTCGCGCCCCAGATGCCCGTCCTCGCCGGCATGGGGGTTGAGACCCGCGACGGCGAGTCTCGGCGCGCGGATCCCGAAGTCGCACGCGAGCCCGGCGGCGGCCGTGCGTCCGCAGCGAACGATGGCGTCGACGGTGAGGGCCTTCGCGGCCTCCGCGAGGGGCAGATGGACGGTCACCGGGACGACGCGAAGCCTGTCGCAGACGAGCATCATCGCGGGCCGCGACGCGCTGCCGCAGCGCTCGGCGAGATATTCGGTGTGGCCCGGATGACCGAAGCCGCATCGGTAAAGGACGGCCTTCCCGATGGGGTTGGTCACGACCGCCGCGGCTTCGCCCGACCCGGCGAGTTCGACCGCGCGATCGATGGCTTCTATCGTGGCCGGACCGTTCGAGGAATCCGGCTTGCCGCAGACCGCGGGGGCGGGGAGGGCGATCGGCAATACCGGAAACGAATCCATGAACACGTCGGCCGCTTCCGTCGGCCCGGCCACCGAAGTCACCGGCACGTCGAGCCCGAGCGTCGCGGCCAGCGCTTCGACATGATCCCGCCCCCCGAGATAGACGAAAGGCGGGATGCCGGCTTCGCGGCGCCGAACCCAGGACTCCAGCGCGATCTCGGGGCCGATACCCGCTGGGTCCCCCATGGTCAGGGCCAGGGCGCGCATCGCACCCCCCTGAGCCTACAGGCGAACATCGACGATCGCGGCGCTTCGCAAATCTCTGAGATAGCGCTGCACCGCCAGGTCGAGCCGCTGCAGACGAAGCTGCTCCATTACCGTCTCCCGGCTGGGCAGGTCCGGCTTCGGCAGGGTTCGGCCGCAAACCGCCATCAGCACCAGCCCCCCGGGCGTTCCGATCGGTTCGCTGGCCTTTCCCACCGGCACATTGGCGACATGTCGTCGAACTTCGGCCGAAAGGTCGGCCAGTCGGACCTTGCCCAGATCCTGGGGCGCCTCCGCGCCCAGCCGTTGGGCCGCGGCGGAAAGGTCCTCGCAGCCTTCGATGGCATTGCCTTCCGACCTTGCTGCGTCCGTGCGGGCTCGCAACCCGGCCGGATCCGCGTCGTCCGGAACCGGAATGAATATCTGCTTGAGGTCGAGTTCCGCCCGGTTCGGATCGGCGGCCGCAACCCTCCGTTTGCCGCCCAGCGTCACGATCCGGAAGCCGGATATCGTACGAATGGGGTCCAGCACCTCGCCCGGCGAGAGACGGTCTACCGCCGCCGCGATCTCGGGATCGAGTTGGGATCGCGGGGTCCAACCGAGATCGCCGCCGACCGCGGCCGTGGCGGCCTGCGAGAACTGGCGGGCGAGCGCGCTGAACCGGGCGCCCCCCCGAATCTGTTCCACCAGACGCTCTGCGGTCTGCTGGATCGAGGCTTCTTCGTCCGGACTGTTCACCGACAGGAATATTTCCCAGAGGCGGTAAGTGTTCTCGCCCCTGGACGCCTTGAGCCGCGCGAGGACCTCATCGACCTCTTCGGCGCCGATATCGATTCTCGGCGCCAGCCGGCGGTTCACCAGCCTGGACCAGGCCACGCGGCTACGTATCTGCGCGCGGAGCGATTCGAAGCTCACGCCGTTCCGCCGGAATATGGAGGGGAGGCTCCCGGGCTCCATTCCGTTGCGCTTTTCGATGTCCGCGACGCCCCGCCCGATGGCGTCTTCAGAGACGGTTATGTTCCACTTCTTCGCTTCCTGAAGCTGGAGGCGCTCGTCGATCAGCGTTCGCAGCACCTGTCTCGCCACCCGTTGCCGTGCGTCCGCGGTGTCTTCGATCCCGCTGGAAAAAACGACCATGCGTATGCGCTGCCGCAGATCCCGGAGGGATATCACCTCGTCGTTGGCGATCGCGGCGATCCGCTGCTCCGACTGGGAGAGCGCCGCCGTGGGCGCCGCGACCGCGACCGCGACGAGAAGGGCGAAAAAGGGACGCATCCACATGTTCAGGGCGACTCGCTTCGGCCGATGGATTCGCCGGCTCAACAGCCCGAGTTTATACCGCCTGGGGCGAAACCCTGTCCATTTGACAGAAAAAACCGGACCCCGTCCGGAACGCGTCGAGGGCGGCGGGCAGGTCGGGTCGTCCGCCGCCGCTCCTTTCGCGCGACGGGTCGAGTCCGTCGGCGGTTGTGGCGGCACGGCCGCCTTCTTAAGTTTGGCCTGCCGACGGCGCCGGGACGCGCCCGGAGATCAGGAGACCGCTCATGAAGATCAGCTTCGCAGCCCCCAGACTTCCCCGCAGCGGCGCGCTCGCGGTGGGCGTCCACGATGGCGACGGGCTCGCCGCGACCGCCGCGGAGGCAGACGAGGCAACCGGCGGCGCCCTGTCGCGGGCGATCGGGTCGAGCCGATTCAGCGGGAAGAGCAACCAGACGCTGATTGTCAATGCGCCGGCGGGGATGGCCGCGAGCCGGGTGGTTCTTGTCGGACTCGGAAAGGCCGGCGACTTCGATGCCCGCGCCGCGCAGGGCGTGGGCGGAACGATCGTGTCCGCGCTCGAAAAGAGCGGAGACAGCGCGGTCACGATAGCGGTGGACGCGGCGGACGGGTCGTCGATCCCGCCTGCCTCCGCGGCGGCGAATGTCGGGTTCGGCGCGTTGTTGCGGGGCTATCGGTTCGACAAATACCGCACCAAGGAAAAACCGGACGACAAGCCCAGCCTCGATCGCGTCACGGTCGCCACTCCGGCCCATGGACGCGCGCGCGGCGAATTCCGACCGCTTGCCGAGGTCGCGGAGGGCGTTTTCCTGACGCGCGACCTCGTGTCGGAGCCCGCCAACGTGATTTTTCCGGAGAGCCTCGCGGAACGCGCCAAGTCCCTGACCGAGCTCGGCGTCACGGTCGAAATTCTCGACGAGGCGCGGATGGCGAAGCTCGGAATGGGGGCGCTGCTCGGCGTCGCCCAGGGAAGCGCCAAGGCGCCGAGACTGGTGACCATGCGCTGGAATGGCGCGCCGAAGGCTAAGGACAAGAGGCCGATCGCTTTCGTCGGCAAGGGCGTGACGTTCGATACCGGCGGGATTTCCATCAAGCCCTCGGGCGGCATGGAAGACATGAAGTGGGACATGGGGGGCGCCGGTGTCGTCATCGGTCTGATGCGCGCCCTCGCGGGCCGCAAGGCCAAGGTCAACGCGGTCGGCATGATCGGGCTGGTCGAGAACATGCCGTCGGCGACCGCCCAACGGCCCGGCGACGTGGTGACGTCGATGTCCGGCCAGACGGTCGAAGTCATCAACACCGACGCCGAGGGGCGCCTCGTGCTGTGCGACGTGTTCTGGCACTGCCAGGAGAAATACCGTCCGCAGGCGATCGTCGACCTGGCAACGCTGACCGGCGCGATCATCGTTTCCCTCGGACACGAGAATGCCGGGCTCTTCGCCAACGACGACACGTTGGCGGATCGGCTGATCGCCGCGGGCGGCGCTGTCGGCGAATCGGTATGGCGAATGCCGCTCGGGGATGCCTACGACCGGCAAATCGATTCCGACATTGCCGACATGAAGAATGTCGGCGGACGCGACGCGGGTTCGATCACCGCGGCACAGTTCCTCCAGCGCTTCATCAAGGAGGGCACGCCCTGGGCGCATCTCGATATCGCCGGCGTCACGTGGTCGAAGAAGAGCTCGGTGACCGTACCCAAGGGCGGAACCGGGTTCGGCGTGCGGCTGCTCGACCGGCTGGTGCGGGATCATTACGAGGTTTGAGCCTGCGGTGACCGATATCGGCTTCTACCACCTGACCCGGAGCACGCTCGAGCGGGCCTTGCCCAGGCTGCTGGAAAAAGCCCATGCGAGCGGCGCGCGTACCGTCGTCATGACCGGTTCGGAAGAGAGGACGAAGGCGCTCGACACGATTCTGTGGACCTACGATCAAAATGCGTTCCTGCCGCACGGCACCGCGCGGGACGGCAATCCCGGGGACCAGCCCGTCTGGATTACCCATGAAAACGAAAACCCGAACGGCGCCAGTATCCTCGTCCTCACGGACGGGGCGGTGTCCGACCGGATCGGCGATTTCGCCCGGTGCCTGGAGATGTTCGACGGTAACGACGACGACGCAGTGTCGAAGGCGCGCGATCGCTGGAAAGCCTATTCGGCGGCGGGACACAACCTGACCTACTGGCAGCAATCCCCCGACGGCCGCTGGGAAGAGAAAGCCGGTTAGCCGGTTGCCGCACACCCGGGATACGGATATACAGCCGCGCCACTCCCCCGCAGGAACATTCCGACATGGCCGTTGAACGGACGCTTTCGATCATCAAGCCCGACGCCACCCGGCGTAATCTGACGGGACAAATCAACGCCCGGCTCGAAGAGGCCGGACTCAGGATCGTGGCGCAGCGGCGTGTCCGGCTGACGCTGGAGCAGGCGCGGCAGTTCTACGCCGTTCATGCGAGCCGCGCGTTCTTCGACGATCTGTGCCAATTCATGGCGTCCGGCCCCGTCGTGGCGCAGGTTCTCGAAGGAGAGAACGCGATCGCCATGAATCGGGACGCGATGGGCGCGACCAATCCGGCGAACGCCGCGGACGGCACCATCCGCAAGGCGTTCGGCGAATCGATAGAGGCGAATTCCGTGCACGGCTCCGACTCGGCGGAGACGGCGGCTACCGAAATCGCGTTCTTCTTTTCCGAACGCGATATCGTCGGATAACGGCGCGCGCGGCGATCAGAGCAGGAACAGCGCCATCAGGACGAGCGCCAGGATCACGGCGGCTGTCGACAAGAAGGTGAACAGCACGAAACCCTTCCAACCCGCGGCGTGGCGCGCGTTTTCCTGTTCGATGTCGAAAGCCATTCCGATCCTCTCCCCGGTCAGCTGAGCGGGCGAAGCTATAGCCTACTGCGGGCGCGAGCGGAAGGTATCACGCGCCTCCCGGGGGCGACGGCGATACCAGCGTCGCGCCCGGCTCTCCCGCGTCGTCGATAACGCAGCGATCTGCCGCGACCCGGACCCTGCCCTCCGCGATCAGCCGTACCGCATGCGGATACGAGAGATGCTCCGCCGTTAGGACGCGCGCCGCGAGGCGCGCTTCGTCGTCACCGTCGACGACCGGCACCGCGGCCTGAACGACGATGGGGCCGCAATCCATCTCGGCGCGGACGAAATGAACGGTGCAGCCGCTGATACGTGCGCCGGCGGCGAGAACGCGGGCGTGGGTGTCCAGCCCCCGGAAGGCGGGCAGCAGGGACGGGTGGATATTGATCAGCCGATCACGCCAGCGCTCGACGAACCAAGGCGTGAGCAGGCGCATGAAGCCGGCGAGGCAGATCAGCCCGGTATCCGCCTCTTCCAACGCCGAATCGAGCGCCCGTTCGAAAGCCCCCCTGTCTTCGAAAGGACGGTGGTCGATGACGCGGGTCGGGATTCCCGCGCGCGCCGCCCGTTCGATCCCCAAGGCATCCGGGTTGTTCGAGATCACGATCGCGATCTCGGCCGGATAGCCGGTATCGCCGCAGGCGTCGATCAGGGATTGCAGGTTGGTCCCGCGCCCCGAAATCAGAACGGCGAGCCTCAGCCGCCCCATGCCGTCTCGTGGCCCAGCAACTGGACGGCGGGCAGGTCCGGCGTCCGCTGTACGATCGTGCCGATATCGAAAACCCGCTCGCCCCGGGATTCGAGCGCCCGGCGGCAGGCATCGACCTCTTCGGCGTCGACGATCGCGACGAGACCGATGCCGCAGTTGAACGTCTCGGCCAGATGCGCCGGGGCGAGCCCTCCCGCTTGGGCCAGCCAGGCGAAGACATCCGGCAGCGGCCAGAGTCGGGCGTCGATCTCGGCGCCGAGCCCGGCGGGCAGTATGCGGCCGATATTCTCCACCAATCCGCCGCCGGTGATGTGGGCGAATCCCCGAACCGATCGCTCGCGATGCGCGGCGAGCGCGGCGGATGCGTAAAGCCGCGTCGGCGCGAGCAGCGCCGCCCCGAGCGGTTCGTCCGCGAACGGGGCGTCGTCGTCCCATGCAAGCCCCGTATCGGCGACGATCCGTCTGACCAGAGAAAAACCGTTCGAGTGAATTCCCGAGGAGGTCAGCCCGAGGATCCGTTGGCCTTCCCGGATGCCCTCGCCGGTGAGCAGGCTACCCCGCTCCGCCGCGCCCACCGCGAAGCCCGCGAGGTCGTACTCCCCGTCCGCGTAGTGCCCCGGCATCTCCGCCGTCTCGCCGCCGATCAGGGTGCAGCCGGCTTCGAGACAGCCGCGTGCAATACCCTCGATCACCGTCGCCGCAACCGAGGGCTCCAGCTGTCCCGTCGCGAAATAGTCCAGAAAGAAGAGCGGCTCGGCGCCCTGGACGACGATGTCGTTGACGCACATGGCGACCAGATCGACGCCGATTCCCTCGTGCATCCCGCAATCGATCGCGATCCTGAGCTTGGTGCCGACACCGTCCGTCGCGGCAACCAGTATCGGATCGGAGAACCCGGCGGCACGCGGATCGAATAGCCCCCCGAATCCCCCTATTTCCCCCATCGCGCCGGGCCGCGCCGTAGACTTCGCGAGAGGTCGAATCGTTTCCACGAGGCGGGCCGCGGCGTGTATATCGACGCCTGCATCGCTATAGGGAGAACGGTTGATGACTGCCCCGCAAGAGCTGGAATGCTAGACTGCGGCCGACAAGCCGACCTGGGCCGAGCTCACCGCAACATGAGGATAGATGAACGGCGGCCGGTTTCAATGGCAGGCCCAAAGCAACGCAGGATCGGGCCGGGCATGCCGGCGACGATCGTCGCTGTCGCGCTCGCCGCGGCCTGCCCCGCGGCCGCCCGCGACGCATCGGTATTTCTGGTTCGGGACGTGGCGGTCGACGCCTCGGCCGAGAATGCCACCCAGGCGCGCGATATCGCGCTGGCGGACGGGCACGCCGTCGCCTTCGGCCGGTTGATCGAGCGAATCGTGCCGATGAGCGCGTCCGGGACCCTGCCGCAACTGGAAGCGGACGACATAGCGCCCCTGGTGCAGAGCTTCGAGGTGAACGGCGAAAAGACCTCGCGTGTGCGCTACCTGGCGCGGCTGACGTTTCAGTTCGACCGCGCCGCCGTCCGCCGATTCCTGCATCTGCGCGGTGTGAAGTTCGCGGTCGCGCGGGCGAAGCCGCGCCTGGTGCTTCCGGTGCTGCGGATGGCCGGCACGTACCTGTTGTGGGATCGGCCCAACCCATGGCTCCAGGCGTGGGCGGGCTTTTCCGGTGACGGCGGGCTGGTGCCGTTCGTGGTCCCGTCCGGGGACCTGAAGGATCTCCGCGACATCAGCGCCCGACAGGCGGTTTTGGGCGAACCCGCGCGTCTCGATGCGATCGCGAAGCGCTACGGCGCCGGTTCGGTTGCCGTCATGGTGGCGACCCCGGGGCGCGAGGGCGACTCGCCGCTCGCGATAAACGTTTCGACCGTCACCCACGGCACCGAACTCGACGGAGGACCCGTCGACGAGACCTTTCCCGTCGATCCCGCCGAGACGGTCGACGGCCGGTTCCGGTCCGTGGCGTCGCGCATTGCCCGGAGCGTTCAGGAGGCCTGGAAATTGAGCAATCTGCTGTTCTTCGACCGCGGGGGACGGATCGAGGTCACGGTTCCGGTTTCGGGTCTCGAAGAATGGGTCGCGATTTCGCGCGCGCTTTCGGACACGCCGTCCACGCATGAGATTCTCGTCCTTTCCGCGTCCCGCGATGCCGTTCGCGTGCGTGTGCGCTATTTCGGGGATGCCGACGGGTTCCGGGCCGCGTTGCGGCGGAGCGATCTTAATCTGCGTCCCGGCGATGTCGGCTGGATTCTCACGCGCGACGCCAACGAGCGCGGATCGCGGCAAGGGACGCCGGGGTCGGGATCGTGAATATCCCGAATTCGATCAGCCTTGCCAGGCTGCTTTCCGTGCCGCTGATCGTCTACCTGATCATGAACGCGTCCTATGGCTGGGCTTTCGCGCTTTTCCTGCTGGCGGGCGCTTCGGACGCGATCGACGGCTATATCGCCAAGGTGCTGGACCAGACCTCCACGCTCGGGGTCTATCTCGATCCGCTGGCCGACAAGGCGTTGATCGTCAGCGTCTACGTGACGCTTGGCCTCAGGGGGCAGATCGACGATTTTGTCGTGATCCTGGTGGTCTTCCGCGACGTGCTGATCGTGGGCGGGCTGCTTCTGCTGCTGGTCCTGCGCAAGCATTGGGAGGTCAAGCCGGTACTGCTGAGCAAGCTGAACACCGGGGTGCAGATCTTTCTGGCGGGCGCGGTTCTCGCGCAGTCGGGTCTGTCCGTCGCGATAGGGGACATCGTCGATGTCGCCAGTTACGCGGTGGTGCTCACGACCGTCGGTTCGGGCGGCTGGTATCTGGTGGTTTGGGCCCGTCAAATGGCAAACGCCGAGTTCCGCCAATGACGACAAATCGGCAAACCCTGTTTTGGCTGGTCGCGTTCGGCGTATTCGTCGTCGCGGTCTATCTGCTTCGCGGCATCCTGCTTCCCTTCGTTCTCGGTATCGCGGTGGCCTATTTCCTCGATCCCGTGGCGGACTGGCTGGAGCGGCGGCGCCTTTCCCGGACCCTCGCCGCGGCGCTGCTCACCATCGCCTTTCTCGTCGGCGTAGGGCTCTTCTTCGCGCTTCTGGTGCCGCTGCTCCAGTCGCAACTGTTCGGCTTCGCGGGTCGTATCCCCGCCTATGCCGAGATGTTCCGGGTCGTCACGGAGGACCTGCTCTCCATCGTTCAGGCGAACCTGTCGGACGAGGCGATCGCGCGGCTCCGCGAGGCGGCGGGCGGGCTCGCGTCCGCGACCGTGAGCTGGCTCGGAGATGCGGTTCTCCGCCTCTGGAGCGGCGGACTCGCGCTGTTGAATTTGCTGTCGCTGGTCGTCATCACGCCGATCGTGGCGTTCTACCTTCTTCGCGATTGGGACAGGATCGTCGCCAGGATCGACGGGTGGCTGCCGCGCGATCATGCCGACACCGTCCGCGAGCAGGTAAAGCTGGTCGACGACACGCTGGCGGGCTTCGTCCGGGGACAGGGTATCGTCTGCCTCGGGTTGGGCACGTTCTATGCGGTAGCGCTTTCCGTCGTCGGGCTCGACTTCGCCGTGATCGTGGGGCTGGGCACGGGGCTTATCTCCTTCGTTCCCTATTTCGGAATGCTGGTCGGGCTCTGCGCTTCGGTCGGGATGGCGTTCGCCCAGTTCGAGACCTGGCAACCGATCGCCATCGTCGCGGCCATCTTCCTGGTCGGGCAGATCGTCGAGGGCAATTTCGTCACGCCCAAGCTGGTGGGCGACCGCGTCGGCCTGCACCCGGTATGGATGATTTTCGCGCTGCTAGCGGGCGGGACGCTGTTCGGTTTTCTCGGCATTCTGCTGGCGGTGCCCGCCGCGGCGACGATCGGCGTCCTCGTCCGCTTCCTCCTGTCGCGCTATACCGACAGCCGGCTGTACCGGGGCGCGGGCGGCGAGCGCGATGGCGAGTGACCGCCTCCGGAGCGCGCAACTCCCGCTCCCGCTCGACGGCAAACCCGCGTACGGGCGAGAAGACTTCCTGGCCGCGGATTGCAACCGGGAGGCGTTGGCCTGGATCGAGGCATGGCCCCGCTGGCCCGCAACGCTCGCCGTGCTGGCGGGTCCGGAAGGAAGCGGCAAGACGCATCTGGCCCATATCTGGTGCCGCCTTTCGGGCGCCGAAATCGTCGACGTCGAGCGCGTCGACCTCGAATCGGTTTCCGGAACGCCGCTTGCGGTGGAGGATATCGACCGGACGGCCAGGGACGCGACATTGCTTCACGCCCTCAACCGAGCGGCCGAGGCGGGGGGGCATGTCCTGGTTACGGCCCGCGTGGCGCCCGGCTATTGGCGCGGCCGGCTTCCCGATCTCGTGTCGCGGTTGCGGGCGGCGCCCACCGTGGAAATCGGCCGTCCTGACGACGGCCTGATCGCCGCGGTTCTGCGCAAGCTCTTCCGCGACCGCCAGATCGATGTTCCAGACGAGGCGGTTGCGTATTTGCTGCGTCACATGGAACGCAGCCTGGATGCGGCTCGGCGGACCGTCGAAGAGGCGGATCGGCTGGCGCTCGCGGAACGCCGGCCGGTGACGCTTCCGCTTCTGCGCCGGGTGCTCAGAGGCTGAGGCCGTCGAGCCAGGCTGCGAAGCAGGATTTGCCCGCGGCGTTGCAGGCGCCGGCGAGCCGCCGACTCTCTTCCCGCAGAATTTCCGGCGACAGGCCGGCCGCCGCGATCTCCACCGCGTGGCCGACGAACCACGACTCCAGCGCCTCGGCGGAGGTCTCCAGGTGGAACTGGAGGCCGAGCGCGTTGGCACCGAACAGGAACGCCTGATTCTCGCAAAGGTCCGTCGATGCGAGGTGCACCGCGCCGTCCGGCAGGTCGAACGTATCGCCGTGCCAGTGCAGTACCGGGAGATCAGTTTGCGCCAACGGTGCGAGGCAGGAGTCCCTGCCCGGGTCGCTCAGCGCGACCGGCTTCCAGCCGATTTCCTTGATGCCGGACGGGTAGACCCGCGCGCCGAGCGCCGCCGCCATCAGCTGGGCACCGAGGCAGATACCGAGCGTCGGGAGGCCGTGGGCGAGGCGTTCGCCGACCATCGCGATCTCCCGCGACAGGAACGGGTAGGCATCGGTCTCGTACACGCCGATCGGGCCGCCGAGCACGATCAGGAGGTCGGGCGATGTCGCGTCGAATTTCTCCAGCGTATCGCGGGGCGCATCGATATGGCCGATCGAGATGTCGCGTTCCGCCAGCAAGGGTGCGAGGATGCCCAAATCCTCGAATCCGACATGCGACACGACCGTCGCCGTTCGCAACCGCCGTCGGTCAGCCTCGCGAGCCATTTCCGATGACCCGAATGCTGCCGTTCTCGATGCCGAGCGCGATCCTGCCGTGCTTGAGGGCAAGCGCGTCCTCGCCGAAGATCTCGCGGCGCCAGCCCCTGAGCGCACGCACCTCGGCCCCGTCGTCCCGGGCGATGGCCTCGATGTCGTCGGCGCTGGCGACCAGTTTTTGCGCGACTTCGTTTTCCTCGCAGCGCAGCTTGAGGAGGACTTTCAGGAGGTCGGCGGACGGCCCGGCGTGGTTGGCGGCGGGCGCGGGCTTTCGTTCCTTCGGATAGGTCGAAGGCGGCGCGCCGCGGACCTCCTCGACGATGGCCAGCAGGGCGTCGGCGGAGTCCTTTCCGATATGGCCGCGGCTGAGGCTGCGCAGCTTCCACAGCTCTTCCCGTGTCCGGGGTTCCTGGGCCGCGATCTCGTTCAGCGCCTCTTCCCGCAGCACGCGGTTCCGCGGAACGTCGCGGCGCTGCGCCTCGGCTTCGCGCCAGCCCGCGACCTCTCTCAGGATGGCGAGCTGACGGGGCTTCCTGAGGCGGGTCTTGACCCGGAGCCAGGCGTCCGCCGGATCCAGGCGGTAGGTCGCGGGATCGGTGAGCGTTCCCATCTCCTCGGCGAGCCAGCCCTCGCGCCCGTCCCGCGCCAGCCGGGCAGCGATCTTCTCGTAGACGACGCGCAGATGGGTGACGTCGGAAATCGCGTAGTCGTACATCCTGCGGGTCAGGGGACGGCGCGCCCAATCGGTAAACCGCTGGGCCTTGTCGATCGACGCGCGCGCCAGTTTCGCGACCAGCTTCTCATAGCCCGCCTGGTCTCCGAACCCGCAGACCATCGCCGCGACCTGGGTATCGAAGACGGGGGAGGGGACGTGGCCGTCGAGATGGTAGAAAATCTCGATGTCCTGGCGCGCGGCATGGAACACTTTGAGCACCCCGGGATCGCGCATCAGCGCGAAAAGCGGGGCGAGATCGATGTCCGGCGCCATCGCATCGATCGCCGCCGCCTCGTCCGACGACGCAACCTGCACCAGGCACAGGCGTGGCCAGAACGTGGCGTCCCGCATGAATTCGGTGTCGACGGTGATGTAGCGCGAAGCCGCCAGCCGATCGCAGAGGGCGCGAAGCGACCCGGTGTCGGCGATGAGATGCATGGCCGGGTCTATACACGGTTTGCCATGGGCGGAAAAGGGAAGCCCACGACGCCCGGCCTCGCTTGACAAACCCCGGCGCGCGTGCGCTTTTGCGCGCGCCTCGAAGCCCGCGCCGGGCCGCCGGGACCCCGTATCATCGTCGCAAAAAACCGAAGGTGAGACCGATGCACGCCTATCGCACGCACACATGCGGTGAGCTGAGGCGCGAGCACGAGGGCGAACCGGCCCGCCTGTCCGGCTGGGTCCACCGCAAGCGGGATCATGGCAACCTGCTGTTCGTCGATCTGCGGGACCATTACGGGCTGACCCAGTGCGTGATCGATTCGAGCAGCCCGGTCTTCGCCGAGGTCGAGGCGATCCGGCTGGAGGCGGTTATCACGGCGACGGGCAGGGTGGTACGGCGGAGCGCCGATACGATCAACCCCGACCTGCCGACCGGCGATGTCGAGCTGGTCATCGAGAGTTTCGAGGTGCAGTCCCGCTCGGATCCGCTGCCGCTCGAGGTCAACAGCGACCGCGATTACGGCGAGGAAATCCGTCTTCGCTACCGGTTTCTCGACCTCCGGCGCGACAAGATGCACCGCAACATCATGCTCAGATCGGCGGTCGTCCAGAGCATCCGTAGACGCATGATCGATGGGGGCTTCACCGAGTTCCAGACCCCGATCCTGAGCGCGGCGAGCCCCGAGGGCGCGCGGGACTTCCTGGTGCCGAGCCGGCTGCACCCGGGGAGCTTCTACGCCCTTCCGCAGGCGCCGCAGCAGTTCAAGCAGCTCATCATGGCGGCGGGCTTCGACCGCTATTTCCAGATCGCGCCCTGCTTTCGCGACGAGGACGCGCGCGCCGACCGCTCGCCGGGCGAGTTCTACCAGCTCGATTTCGAGATGTCCTTCGTCACCCAGGAGGACGTGTTCGCCGCGCTGGAGCCGGTGCTGTTCGGCGTGTTCGAGGAGTTTTCCGGCGGCCGCCCGGTATCCTCCGCGCCCTTTCCGCGAATCCCGTATGCGGAGGCGATGCTCGCCTATGGCAGCGATAAACCCGACCTGCGCAACCCTCTTCGGATCGCCGAGGCGACGGGCATCTGGCGCGGTACGGACTTCAAGATCTTCGCGCGGCAGATCGAAACGGGCGCGGTGGTGCGCGCCATCCCGGCTCCCGGCGCGGCGGCTCGGCCGCGCAGCTTCTTCGACAGGCTCAACGACTGGGCGCGGGACGAGGGCGCCGGCGGCCTCGGCTACATCGTCTTCGAGAACGGCGAGGCGAAGGGGCCTATCGCCAGGTTTCTCGATTCCCCGCGCATGGCGGCGCTCCGCGAGGCGACGGGTACCGGGGATGGAGACGCCGTCTTCTTCAGCTGCGGCGAAGAGGATCAAGCGGCCCGCTTCGCCGGTCAGGCCCGCGCGCGGATCGGAGAGGAGCTCGACCTGATCGAGCGCGACCGGTTCCTGTTCTGCTGGATCGTCGACTTCCCCATGTACGAGCGCGACGAGCGGACGGGCGCGATCGAATTCTCCCACAACCCCTTCTCGATGCCGCAGGGAGGCCTCGAAGCGCTGGAGACGCGGGACCCGCTCTCGATCCTTGCCTACCAGTACGACATCGTTTGCAACGGGGTGGAGCTGTCGAGCGGCGCGATCAGGAACCACCGGCCCGACATCATGTACAAGGCCTTCGAGATCGCGGGCTACGGCAGGGAAGAAGTGGAGGCGCGCTTCGGCGGGATGCTGAACGGGCTCCGGTTCGGCGCGCCGCCGCACGGCGGGTCGGCGCCCGGGATCGACCGTATCGTGATGCTGCTCGCCGACGAGCCCAACATCCGCGAGATCACGCTGTTCCCGATGAACCAGCAGGCCCAGGACCTGATGATGGGATCCCCGGCCTCGGTGACGGAAGACCGGCTGCGCGAACTGTCGATCCGCGTCGTCGCGCCGCCCGGCGGCGGCTCCGCCGCTACTTGATCTTCGATTCCTTGAACAGGACGTGCTTGCGCGCGACCGGGTCGTATTTCCGGAATTCGAGCTTGCCCGAGGTCGTCCGCGTGTTCTTCTTGGCGACGTAGTAGTAGCCGGTGTCCGCGCTGCTCACGAGCTTGATCAGTGTCGTGGTCGGTTTCGCCATCGCGCCGGTCTCCGCAACCCGTTCGATCCGCGGCGGAAGATAAGGGACGGCTTCCCACTGTCAAGGCCGGGCGGGCTCACCCGTCGTCCTTGCGGGACGCCCGGGTCGTCAGTCGCCTCTCGTGAAGCATCGCGTAGCGGAGCCAGTGGTTATACGCCGTCGTCAGCGAGAGCATGAAACCGTACGCGCCTTCCCTCCACCGGCGGCGCAGCACGTAGTTGCGGAAGAAAAAATAGGGCAGGCCCGCATAGACCTTGAGGGCGGTGGAAAAGGGTCGGTCGTCGTCCAGAAACCCGACCCGCCGGACCATGGCGTTCCCCTGTTTGCGGGATAGGTGGGCGATGTCGTCGAACGCGTAATGCAATATCGGGCCTTCGAGCCTGCGCACGCGCAGCCCCGCGGGGATCCGAATCTGGTCCCACGCGCCATGGGCGGGCATGCGAACTTTGCGGCGGTCGTAGAGCTTCGCGCGCCTCGGCGCGCGCGCCTTTCGCCAGATGCGGCCGGTGGGGTCCACATACGCCAGTGCCAGCCGGTAAACGTCCGCGTCGGGTTCGCCTTCCGCGAAGAGATCCCGTATCTCACGGGCCAGCTCCTCGCTCACCACCTCGTCCGCGTCCAGGTCCAGCAGCCAGTCGTGTCGGCAGGCCTCCTCCCCGACGCGCTTCTGGTGTCTGCCGCCAAGCCAGGCCTGTCCGATCGCCAGAGCGCCTTCCGATTCGGCGGCCGCGACCGTCCCGTCGGATGAGCCGGAATCGACCACGACCACCTCGCGCGCCACGGCCAATGCGGCACGGACCGTCGCGCCGATCCGCGCCTCTTCGTTGAGGGTCCGGATGTAGCAGGAAACGGGAGGACGCTCGCCGTCGGTCATGCGTCGGGCCTTGCCGCGTGAACGTCGCGGGTTGTTGCACAGCCGTCCCGACGGGTAAAGCGGACGACGGGTGTCTTGCGTGCCCGAACCCGCACCCTGTCTTTCGCCTCACACGATGGAGCAGACCAGCGAACCGGTTCTTGTGTGGACCTCGTCCAGCCGTACGCGCAGCGCGTCGCCCAACCGCGCGACGGTTCTGCCGCGGCGGTCGGTCAGCCGGGTGCCGCGCGGATCGACGCGGAGCGGTTCGGCCCGGACGCCGGACATCGGTACCAGCGCGCTGGCGCCGGTCTCGTCCAGCCGGACGAACAGGCCGGCGCGGGTGATCCCGGCGATCGTGGCCGCGAATTCGCCGCCCGTCCGGTCGGCCAGGAAGATCGCGCACAACCGGTCCATCGCGTCACGCTCGGCGGCGGCGGCGCGCCGTTCCGTGCCGGAAATATGCGCGGCCGTCGCCTCCGCGCGCTCGCTTCCGCCGCCGTCGGACCCGCCTTCGCCGAGGCCGCTGGCGGCGATCAGGGAGCGGTGCACCATGAGGTCGGCATAGCGGCGGATCGGCGAGGTGAAGTGGGCGTACCGGGCGAGCGCCAGCCCGAAATGGCCGATATTCGCGGTGCTGTAGACCGCCTGGGCCTGAGCCCGGAGGATGGCGTCTCCAACCGTTTCGGCCTCTGGCGTACCGGCGACCCGGTCGAGCAGTCGGGACAAATGGCTCGCCCGCAATACGCCTCCGCGGGGGAGGGTGAGCCCGAGACTCTCCAGCATGTCCCGCAGGGCATCGATCTTCTTCGGGTCCGGACTGTCGTGAACCCGGTAAACGCAGAGCGCGCGCTTTTCTTCCAGGGTCTCGGCCGCGGCGACGTTGGCGGCGATCATGAACTCCTCGATCAGGCGATGGGCGTCGAGCGTCCGGTGGCGTTCGATGCTCGCGATCGAGCCGTCCTCCGCCAGCGCGACCCGGCGCTCCGGAATTTCGAGGTCGAGCGTCCCCCGGGCGCGCCGCGCGTCGTTGAGGGCCAGGAACGCGCGGTGAAGGGCTTCCACCGGGACCTCGCTCTCCCCCGGGGCGTACCCGCCGTCGATCGCGGCCTGTACCTCCGTGTAGGTCAGCCGCGCGGCCGAACGCATGAGCGCGCGGACGAAGCGGTGGCCCCGTTTGCGACCCTCCGCGTCGTACCGCAGATGCACGGCGAGACAGGGGCGGTCCTCGCCGGGCTTGAGCGAGCACCAGCCGTTCGACAGCGCCTCCGGCAGCATCGGCACGACCCGGTCGGGAAAGTAGACCGAGTTTCCGCGCTCGCGCGCCGCGTCGTCGAGGGCGGAGCCGGGGCGGACATACCGGGCGACGTCCGCGATGGCGACAATCAGGCGAAAGCCGCCGTCTGGCTCGGTCGCGGCCCAGACCGCGTCGTCGAAATCCCGCGCGCTCTCGTCGTCGACGGTGACCAGCGGGATGTCGCGCAGATCCTCGCGTTCTCCGAGCGGCGCCGTGGCCGCGGCTTCCGCCTCCGCCATCGCCTCGGCGGAGAACCGGTCGGGAATATCGTGCTCGGCGATCGCGATCAGGCTTGCGGTTGCGACGGGGGAGCCGCGCCCGAGCCTTTCGATGACGCGCGCCTGGGGCAGTCCGAGCCGCCGTCCGGGGCGGGTCTCGGCGCGCACGATCTCGCCCGGCTTCGCGGCCATCGAGTCGCGTTTGGCGATCGCGTACGCGGTCTTGATCCGCCGGTCGGTCGGGTCCAGCCGGCCGCCGCCGGCGACCCGCCGGTAGATCCCCACCACGGTCCTGTCGCGTTCCCGCGGAAGGCGGCGCATCGCGCGCGCCTCGTAGGCGTCGGGCCCCACTTTTTCGATCCGCGCGAGGATGCGGTCGCCGGGCGCGATGGCCGAACCGGCGCGGTTGTCGGGCAGCACCCGGATGCGCGGCCGGGGCCCTTCACCGTCCGTCGCAGGGGAGGGCCGCGCCACGGCGACGCCGTCCTCGTCGACATCGAGCACGTCCAGAACGGCGACCGGGGGCAGCGGCCCGTCCCGTCGCTTTCTCGCCCTGTTTGCGTCTTTCCTGCGTCTCAAGGGCGCGGCCGGCCACTCATGCCTTCGTCGCCCCGGCGCCGGTCTTCTTCTTCCTGCCGCGCGCCGTTTTCGCGCGGGGCTTGCCGCCCTTGGCCGCGCGCGCGGCAAGCAGCTCGAGGGCGCTTTCCACGGTGAGCGTGTCCACGTCCGCGCCCTTCGGGAGCGATGCGTTGACCCTGCCATGCTTGACATAGGGGCCGTAGCGGCCGGAGAGGATTTCGATCGGCTTGCCGTCTTCCGGGTGGTTGCCGAGCGACCGCAGCGCCTTCGCCCCGCCCCGCTTCGGCGCTTCGTCGATCAGCGTCACCGCCCGGTTGAGGCCGATCGTCAGCAGGTCTTCGTCCGGGCCGAGGGAGGTGTAGCTTCCGTCGTGGCGCAGATAGGGGCCGTAGCGGCCGAGGCCCGCGGCGATGGTCTTTCCCGTCCCCGGATGAATGCCGACATCGCGCGGCAGGGATAGAAGGGCCACCGCCTGGTCCAGCGTCACCTCGTCCGGGTCCGTCGACTTGGGCAGCGAACAGCGTTTCGGTTTCTGCTTTCCCTTGGATTCGCCGGCCTGCACGTAGAATCCGTACGGCCCCTTGCGCAGCGTGACGGATTCGCCGGTTTCCGGGTCCTCGCCCAACTCTCTGGGGCCGGTTGGGCCGTCGGCGTTCCTGGGATCGACCGTGAGCGGCCGCGTGAAGGCGCATTCCGGGTAGTTGGAACAGCCGATGAACGCGCCGTGGCGGCTGAGCTTCAGCCCCAGCCTGCCGCCGGCGCAGGCGGGGCAGGTCCTGGGGTCGCGGCCGTTGCCGCCGTCGGCGGGGAAGAAGTGCGGGCCGAGGTCCTTGTCGAGCGCGTCGATGACATCGCCGATCTTCAGGTCTTTCGTTCCGCCCACCGCGGCCGAGAACCCGCGCCAGAACTGCTCCAGCACGGCGCGCCAGTCGCGTTCGCCGCGGGCGATTCCGTCGAGCTGTTCCTCCAGCTCCGCGGTAAAGTCGTACTGGACGTAGCGGTCGAAGAACCCCGACAGGAACGCGGTGACGATGCGGCCTCGGTCTTCCGGGACGAACCGCCGGCTTTCCAGACGCACATAGTCCCGTTCCTGAAGGACGCTCAGGATCCTGGCGTAGGTCGAAGGCCGGCCGATTCCGAGCTCCTCCAGCTTCCGGACGAGGCTCGCCTCGGTATAGCGCGGGGGCGGCTTGGTGAAATGCTGTTCCGGGCGGGTCAGGGTGTGCTCCAGCGATTCGCCTTCGGCCAGCGGCGGCAGGATACGGTCCTCTCCGTTCGCCGCCTTGTCGTCCTGGCCTTCTTCGTAGAGCCGCAGGAAGCCGTCGAACAGGACGACCGACCCAGTTGCCCGGAACGCCGTGGACCGGTCCGTCGACGCGATATCGACCGCGACCTGCTCCAGCAGGGCGCTGTCCATCTGGCTCGCCATCGCACGCTTCCAGATCAGGTCGTAAAGCCGGCTCTCGTCCGCCCCGAGCGCGCGGGCGACCGAAGCCGGTTGCCGGGTGACGTCGGTCGGGCGGATCGCCTCGTGCGCCTCCTGCGCGTTCCGGGCGCGGGACCGGAATCGGTGCGGCCGCCCGGGCACGTAGCGCGGACCGTATTCGGTCTCGATCAGCCGGCGCATCGCCTGCCGCGCCTCGTTGGCGAGGTTGATGCTGTCGGTCCGCATATAGGTGATGAGGCCGATGGTCTCGCCGCCCAAATCGACGCCCTCGTAGAGCCGCTGCGCCGCGCGCATGGTCCTGGCCGCGCCGAATCCCAGCTTGCGCGAGGCCTCCTGCTGCAGCGTCGACGTGGTGAAGGGCGGCTGCGGGTTTCGCCTGACCTTCTTCTTCTCGATCTCCGAGACGCCGTATGCGTGGCGTTCGATTTCCGCGACCGCGGCGGCGGCGGCCGCCTCGTCCCCGATTTCGAGGCGGTCCAGCTTGGCGCCGTTCAGACGGGTCAGGCGCGCGGTGACCGAGGACCCACTGCCGGTGCGGAAATCGGCCTCGATGGACCAATATTCCCGCGGCCGAAAAATTTCGATCTCCGCCTCGCGCTCGCAGATCAGGCGAAGCGCGACCGACTGGACCCGCCCGGCCGACCGCGCGCCGGGCAACTTGTGCCAGAGCACCGGCGACAGCGTGAAGCCCACGAGATAGTCGAGCGCGCGGCGCGCCAGATAGGCGTCGATCAGCCCCTGATCGAGATCGCGCGGGTTGCGCAGCGCCTCGTTGACGGCGGTCTCGGTGACCTCGTGGAACACCACCCGTTTGACGTCGACACCCTTCAGCGCCGCCTTCTCGGCCAGCACCGCGTATACGTGCCAGGAGATCGCTTCGCCTTCCCGGTCGGGGTCCGTCGCGAGATAGAGATTTTTCGCGCCTTTGACCGCCTTGACGATGGAGGAGAGGTTCTTCTGCGATCTGGCCATGACCTGCCAGCGCATCGCGAAACCGTCGTCGGGAAGAACCGAGCCGTCCTTTTCCGGCAGGTCGCGCACATGTCCGTTGCTCGCCACGACGGCGTAGCGGCCCCCGACATATTTGCCGATTGTCTTGGCCTTGGTCGGCGACTCGACGACGACGACATCCATCGGGCGGGGCGCTCACTCATTGAACTGCCGGGACGGCGCGAAACCGTCCGGAGGCGAAAAAGTCCGCGTTTTCTTTACGTTATCAGGGATACGCGGTTCCCCGGCTGGCGCGAGACGCGGCCCGCCAGCTCCAGTTCCAGCAGGACGGTCTGCACCGACGCGGCAGACAATTGGCATTCGCGAACCAGTTCGTCAACCGTGAGCGGGGCGTGGCCGAGGCGGGAGACCACGATCCCCCGGGCGCTGTCGTCCACTTCTTCCGGTGGCGGGATACCTGCTCGGGCGGCGGATCCGGGCCGCGGGCCCGCCGGCCGCGCCATGCCTTCGATCGCCGCCAGAACGTCCTCCGCGTTCTCCGTCAGCACCGCCCCCTGGCGCAGCAGATCGTTGGGTCCGGCGGCGCGCGGATCGAGCGGCGAGCCGGGGACCGCGAAGACGACGCGCCCCTGTTCGTTGGCGAGGCGGGCGGTGATCAGCGAGCCCGAGCGCAGATTGGCCTCGACCACCGCGACGCCCAGCGAGAGGCCTGAGATGATCCTGTTGCGCGGTGGGAAATGGCGCGCGGTCGGCACGGTGCCGAGGGGCTGATCGGAGACGACCGCGCCTTCTTCCGCCAGCCGGCGGTAGAGCCCCTCGTTCTCGCGCGGATAGGGGATGTCGACGCCCCCGGCGAGAACCGCCACCGAGCCCGTCGCGAGCGAGCCCTCATGCGCCGCGGTGTCGATACCCCGCGCCATGCCGGAGACCACGACCGCGCCGGCGGCGCCGAGGTCGGCGGCGAGCTTGCGCGCGAACTTGCGTCCGACCGCCGAGCCGTTGCGCATCCCCACCACGCCGACCGCCGGTCCCGCCAGCCGCGCCGCGTCGCCCAGCACCGAGAGCGCCGGCGGCGGATCGGGGAGCGCGGCCAGCGCCTCGGGATAGTCCGCGTCTCCGAGCAGCACCATCCGCCCGCCCCGCGCTTCCAGCGCCGCGAGCTCGGTCTCGGCGTCCCGCTCCGGGCAGGGCTTGAGCGGCCGCCGCCGCCCGCCCCGCGCCGACATGCCGGGCAGCCCCTCCAGCGCCTCGGCGGCGGTCCCGAAATGCGCCATCAGCCGCAGCCAGGTGCGGGGCCCGACGCCCTCGCTGCGCGCCAGCCTCAGCCGCGCGAGCCGGTCGGCATGTCCAGTCATTCGCGTCCGCCGCCGATGCGGGGTTCCTTGCCCGTCAGCAGCCGGCGGATGTTTCCGGCGTGGCGCAGCCAGACCAGCACGGCCATCAGGATGGAGAACTCCGTCTTCTGGGGATCGGCGAACTGCCAGAGCCAGACTGGCGCGAGCGCGAAGGCGACCAGCGCGGAGAGCGAGGAGTAGCGGGCAAGACCGGCGACCGCCAGCCAAGTGACGCAGGCCAGCGCGCCGGCCGGCCAGGACAGCCCGAGCAGGATGCCGAGCCCGGTCGCCACGCCTTTCCCGCCCCTGAAGCGGAGCCAGACTGGAAACAGGTGGCCCACGAGAACGCCCAGCGCCGCGACGATGGCGATGTCCGGGCCCCAATGCATCGCGATCAGCACCGCCGCCGCCCCCTTGCCCCCGTCGAGCAGCAGGGTCAGCGCGGCAAGCGGCTTCGAGCCCGTCCGAAGCACGTTGGTCGCGCCGATATTGCCCGACCCGATCTCGCGAATGTCGCCGTGTCCCGCGAGCCGGGCGAGGATCAGCCCGAACGGGATCGATCCCAACAGATAAGCGAGCGCGAGCGCCGTCCCGAGATAGGGCGCGGCGTGCTCCCAGCTGATCGGATAGATCATCCGATCCCGAAGCGGCGGCTATTCGGCGGCCTGCCCGATCCGTTCCTCGGGCGTCGCCTTTTCCATCGAGAAGAGCTTCTCGACGCTTACGTAATCCTTGTAGCCGAGTCGGCCGATCGGGCGGATTCGGGCGACGTCCAGCAGCCCGTCCCCGGTCAGCGCGCTGTCGTCGATATGGACGCCGACGACCTCGCCGAGGACCACCTTGTGCGCCGCCCGCGGCGTCCGCCCCGGGAGATCGAGGGTCCGGTAGTGGCGGCATTCGAAATGCACCGGCGCGCCCTTGACCCGGGGCGGGCGGACCAGGCTCGACGGCAGCGGTTCGAGGCCCGCCGCGGCCAGCTCGTCCACGCCCCGCTCCACGATAAGCGCCGACAGGTTCATCGCCTCGCGCTGATCCCAGGTCGCCATGTTGTAGACGAACTCGCCGGTCTGCTCGATGTTGATCACAGTGTCCTTGTGCGCCGAGTCGCCATGCATGCCCGACGAGAACAGCACGTAGGGCGGGTTGTAGCTCAGCATGTTGAAGAAGCTGAACGGCGCGAGATTGACCGCGCCGTCGGCGTCCACGGTCGAGATCCAGCCGATCGGCCGCGGGACGACGCACGCCTTGAGCGGGTTGAAGGGAAGGCCGTGATCGTTGTTGCGGGGTTCGTAGAACATGCTGCCTCGCCGATTGGTGCGCCGGCGCGATTATCGGGCTTCGCGCGCGGATTGGAAAGCGCCGGGCGGGGCGTCTATGGTCCGGGCTGCGAGACTGGAGTTCAGGGGAAGGGCCCGTTCATGGCGCTGGGCAACGAAATCGTCGTCGGCACCTCGATCAACAACACGATGGGGATCACCGGCAAGTCCTACGACCTGCTGCAGCTCCTGCACGCCGCGCGCGAGGCCGAGGCGATGGGCTTCGACGCCGTCTGGGTGCACGACGCGCTCGGCGGGCGGCGGACGACGGCGGCCTATTGCCCGATCGGCGCGCTCACCGCGGCAGCCGCGCAGACGAGCCGCATCAAGCTCTGTACCGGCATCCTCATCCCCCAGATCCGCAACCCGGTCCACGTCGCCCAGCAATGGGCGACCCTGTGGGAGGTCTCGGAGGGCCGCGCGGTCATGGGCGCCGGCACCGGGGCGGGGAAGTCGACGATCTTCAAGCGCCAGTTCGACGCGCTGGTCGCCGTCCGCGGCCCCAACAAGGACGCGCTGCACCCGGGCCAGTTCTTCGCCCGCCGCACCGCGCTCTTCGCCGAATGCCTCGACGTGATGAACCGGCTCTGGACCGAGGACAAGTTCGCCTATGACGGCGAGTTCTTCTCGTTCGGCGAGATGACGCTGGGCATCGCGCGTCCCGCCGAGAAGCCGCCGATCCTGGTCGGCGGCGGCATCTACATCCCGATCGACGGCGTCGGCGCCCATCACTACACCTGGAACGAGAAGGTCGCGGGCACGCTGATGATGGGCCCCAAAATCCGCCGCGTGATCGCGGAGCAGGGCGAGGGCTGGCTCGCCGTCCACCCGGTGCCCGACGAATACCGCGACATTTGGGCCGACATCGGGCGGATCGCGGATGACGCCGGGAAGGGGCCGGGATCGGGCGCGGCCTACGGAGGCCCCACCGTCAAGGGCATGAACTGGTTCGCCAATTGCGACGACGACCCGCGCAGGGCGTGGGAGGGCGTCCAGAACCAGCTGACCGATTTCCACGGCCCGCCGCCCGGCAAGGAAAAGGCCTCGCCGGACCTCGTCGACCGCTGGGCGCTGTCCGGCCCTGGTGAGGAGATGGCCGAGAAGATCAACCGCTACATCGATCTCGGCGTGACCGTCTTCCAGCTCGTGATCGCCTCGCCCGACCAGCTCGGCATGATGCGCAAGATCGCCGAGGAGGTGCTGCCCCACGTCAAGCGCGATGGGCGCGCCCCCGGCGGGATGGCGAAGGCGGGACGGTCCCCGGCCTGAAATTGTCGAATGGTTGTTGACAGGCCCGCCCGCGATGCGAGGTTGGCCGTGATATGGAGAACGACCGCTCGAGACCGCGCGACGATGCGGCGCCCCTGCTGCATCTGATCGCGACCCTGTCGCGCGAGCTCCGTTCGGCGCGCGATACCCCGCACGTCTCCCTCGACAGCAAGCTGGGTGAGGATCTCGGCTTCGACAGTCTGGGGCGCGCCGAGTTGCTGGCGCGCATCGAGCGGATTTTCTCGGTCGGCCTTCCCGCATCCGCGCTGGCGGAGGCGGAAACCCCCGCCGATCTCTGGCGCGCGATCGAGGCGGCCAGCGCGCGGCGCGGGCGCGCGGGTGCGGCTCCCTTGGCGGATGCGGCGCCGGGTCCGGTCGAAACGATCCCGAGCGCCGCGGCGACCCTGACCGAAATGCTCGACTGGCACGCCGAAACGCACCCCGACCGCGTCCACGCCTGGGTCAGGGAACGGGAAGACCATGTCGAGACCGTCACCTACGCGGGGCTTCGCGAGACGGCGCTCGCGGTCTCCGGCGGCATCCTCGATGCCGGACTGACGCCCGGCGCCCGCGTGGCGCTGATGCTGCCCACCTGCGCCGGGTTTCTGCACGCCTTCTTCGGGATCCTCTACGCCGGATGCGTGCCGGTTCCGATCTATCCTCCGGCGCGGCCGTCGCAGCTGGCCGACCATCTGCGCCGTCAGGCCGCGATACTCGCCAACGCGGGAGCCGAACTGCTGGTCACCGTGCCGGAGGCGCGGGTTCTCGCGGCCTTCCTGCGCTCCAAGGTCGCGAGTCTTCGCGCGATCGAGACCGTCGAGGGACTCGGCCGGCGCGGCAGGCCGGAGGCCGCCCCGGCGCGCGAGGCGGGCGACGTCGCCTTTCTTCAGTACACCTCCGGCAGCACCGGCGACCCAAAGGGCGTGGTGCTGAGCCACGCCAACCTGCTCGCCAACATTCGCGCCATGGGCCGGGCCATGGAAGCCGAGCCCGGCCGCGACGTGTTCGTAAGCTGGCTTCCGCTCTACCACGACATGGGCCTGATCGGCGCGTGGCTCGGTAGCCTCCATTTCGCGGTGCCGGTTTCGATCGCCTCTCCGCTGATCTTCCTGGCGCGACCGGAGAGCTGGCTGTGGGAGATCCACGCCCGGCGGGCGACGCTCTCGGGCGCGCCCAACTTCGCCTTCGATCTCTGCGTCGAGCGGATCGACGACGGCGCGATCGAGGGGCTCGACCTGAGCTCGGCGCGGATCGTGGTCAACGGGGCGGAGCCGGTGCGGGCCGCGTCGGTGCGGGCGTTCTGCGAGCGCTTCGCCGCCCACGGTTTCGATCCCGGCGCGCTCTCCCCGGTCTACGGTCTCGCCGAGAGCAGCGTGGGCCTCGCCTTTCCCCGGCCCGGGCGGGGGCTGCTCGCCGAGCGGATCGACCGGGCCGAGCTGGCGGAGCGGTCGCGCGCGCTGCCGGTGGCCGCCGGGCACGCCGATGCGGTCGAGATCGTGGCGTGCGGCTCGCCGCTCCCCGGGCACCAGTTCCGCGTGGTCGACGAGTCCGGCCGCGAACTGCCCGAGCGCCGCCAGGGGCGGCTGCAATTCACTGGCCCCTCCGCGACCGCGGGCTACCACGACAACCCGCGGGCGACGCGCGACCTGTTCGACGGCGACTGGCTGGAGACCGGCGACCTCGCCTATATCGCCGGGGGCGAGGTCTACCCGACCGGCCGGATCAAGGACGTCGTCATACGCGGCGGGCGCAACATCCATCCGCACGAACTCGAAGCCGCCGTCGGCGACCTTCAGGGCATCCGGCGCGGCTGTGTCGCGGCGTTCGCGGCCGCCGGGCCGGACCGGGCGGAGAGGCTGGTGGTGGTCGCCGAAACCCGCGAGCAGGACGGCGGCGCCCACGACCGGCTTAGGCGCGGCATCGAGGCGGCGGCGGTCGATGTCGCGGGCATCGCGCCGGACGATATCGTGCTCGCGCCGCCCCGCGCCGTGCTCAAGACCTCGAGCGGCAAGATCCGGCGCGCCGCCACACGCGCGCGCTACCTGGAGGGGCGTCTCCACGAAGCCGGTCCCGCGCCGTGGCGGCAGCTGGCCGGACTGTGGCTCGCGGCGATGGCGGTCCGTCTTCGCGCCGGGGCCCGCCGGACGCTCGGCCGCGCATACGCCGGGTACTGGTGGGCGATGCTTGTGGCCCTGGCGCTGGTTGTCTGGCCGCTTTCGGTGGCGCTGCCGCGGCGTGCTTGGCGGTGGAAGGTGCTGCAAGCGGCGGCGCGCGCGATGCTGAAGGTCACCGGCACGGGTCTGACGGTGACCGGCGAGCCCGCGCCGGAACGCGGCGCCATCCTGGTCGCCAATCACTGCAGCTATCTCGACAGCCTGGTGCTCGTCGCGGCGTTCACCGGCGAGACCGCCTTCGTCGCCAAGGCGGAGCTGGCGCCGCAGCTCTTCGCCGGGACGCTCCTGCGCCGGATCGGCGCACTGTTCGTGGAACGATTCGACGACGCAAGCGGCCTCGGCGACCTCGACGCGGTCGTCGCGGCGGCGCGGGCGGGCCGCCGGCTCCTGGTCTATCCGGAAGGGACGCTTACCCGCCGCCCCGGCCTGCTCGATTTCAAGCTCGGCGCCTTCGCCGCCGCCGCCGCGGCCCGCGTGCCGGTGGTGCCGGTCGCGTTGCAGGGGACGCGGTCGGTGCTGCGCGGCGGCCAGTGGTTCCCCCGCCCCGGCCGCGTGCGGGTCACGGTGGGCTCCCCGCTGTCCGCGGAGGAGAGCGGGTTCGACGCCGCGATCACGCTCCGCGACACCGCGCGGGCGGCGATCCTGGCCGGCTGCGGGGAGCCGGATCTCTCCGGCGAGGCGACCCTGCTGGAGGACCGCCGAACGACGCCGCGCCCGCCCTCCGGCCGATCCGGCGCGGCGTGAGCCGCCGACCGGAAAAGGGCGGGTTCCGGACTGAGGTTCCGGCTACGCCTCGAACGTGCCGTCGATCAGGACGAAGCACATGAAGCAGGGGGCGTCGGAGCGGTTGGACCAGGCGTGGTTGGTGCCGCGCTGCACGCAGACGTCGCCTGCCTTCATCAGCACCTCCGAATCGTCGAGCACCAGCCAGATCTCGCCTTCGAGGCAGATCGCGTAGTCGATCGTCTCGGTGCGGTGCA
>JAPPHW010000282.1 GCA_028820945.1 Defluviicoccus sp. | reverse complement strand
TCGGCGACCACGTGACCAACATCGCGGAGATCATCCACTATCTCGTCGAGGGCACTCGGATGCGCGACGAGCGGCCCCGCGGCACGACCGCCGATCACGAGGTCGGCGGCGCGCAGTGAGGGGCGGCCGGATATCCGGGCGGGAGAACGGAACGCGATGAAACCGGTCATCCTGCTGGTCGACGACGAAGCGGACCTGGTGACGCTGCTGCGCTACAACCTGGAATGCGCGGGTCTCGAGGTTCTCACCGCTCCCGACGGCGAAGAGGCGTTGACGATCGTCTCCGAACGGCAGGTGGACCTCGTGCTTCTGGACTGGATGATGCCGCATATGAGCGGCATCGAGGTGTGCCGTCAGCTGCGCAGGAAGCCGGCCACGCGCAACGTTCCGATCATCATCCTGACCGCGCGGGCGGAGGAAGCCGACCGGATCCGCGGCCTGGAGACCGGCGCCGACGACTATGTCTCGAAACCGTTCTCGACCGGAGAGCTCGTCGCCCGCATCCGCGCGGTGCTGCGCCGCGTGCGGCCGGCGCTCGCGGACGAGCGCCTCGCTTGCGGCGACATCGAAATGGACCTCGCCGCGCACCGGGTCACGCGAAGCGGCCGCGGCGTCCGGCTCGGTCCGACCGAGTACCGGCTGCTGCGCCACCTGATGGAACATCCGGGCCGCGTCTTCTCGCGCGACCAGCTGATCGACGCGGTCTGGGGCCATGACATCTATGTCGACACGCGGACGGTGGATGTGCACATCCGCCGGCTTCGCAAGGCGCTCAACGACGGGGGACAGGCCGACGTCATCCGCACCGTCCGCTCGGCGGGTTACGGACTCGAGGTTTCGCCCGACTGAGCGGAGGGCGGCGGGAGTCGCCGTCTCACGATCGCCAGCAGGGCCAGCCCGGGCAGCACGGCGACCGTCGTCAACACGAAGAACGCCGCCCAGTCGCCATCCATGCGGTCGACCGTCCAGCCGGAGACGGCGCCGAGCTGGATGCGCGCGAAGTTGCCGACCGAGGCGAGCAGCGCATACTGGGTCGCGGTGAACTCCCGGTTGCAGAGACCCGACAGGAACGCGACGAAGGCGCTGGTGGCGAGCCCGGCCGTCAGATTGTCGAGGAAGACCGCCGCGGCAAGCAGGCCGTGGTCCTTTCCGGTCCAGGCCAGCAACGCGAACAGAAGGTTGGTCGACGCCATCGCGATCCCGCCCGCGAACAGCGCCGTGACGATCCGCACCCTGGCGCAGAGGATGCCTCCCAGGACCACGCCCAGCAGCGTCGCGGCCAGGCCGACGGTCTTGGCGTAGTTGGCGATCTCGATCTTGGTGAAAGCAAGGTCGACATAGAACACGCCGGCCATGCGCCCGAGCATGGCTTCGCCGAACTTGTAGAAGACGATAAAGCCGATCACGACGACGGCGAGACCGCCGAGGCGTCCGAGAAACTCGGCGAAGGGCGCGACAATCGCGCGGCGCAGCCACGGGCCGATCCGCCGCGCCGGGGGAGCGACGCCGTCGGATCGCGGCTCCGCGGCCAGCAGCGGAACCGCCATCAGAAGCGCGAGCAGCGCGCCGGCCCCCAAATAGGCCGCCTGCCAGGAGACGGCGTGCGCGACATAGAGCGCGCCGGCCCCGGAAACGAAGGCGCCGAAATGCCAGCCGAGCACCGCGACCGCCGCGCCCGCGCCGTAGGTTTCGGGCTCGAGAATTTCGACCCGGTAAGCGTCGATGGCGACATCCTGGGTTGCCGACAGCACGGCCACGGCGAAGGCTGCCGCGGCGAGCGCCGCGGTCTGCGCGGTGGGGTCGGCGAGCGCCATCGCGGCGATCGCGAGGCAAAGCAGGGCCTGGACGGCGACGATCCACGACCGGCGGCGCCCGAGACCGCCGAGCAGGGGAAGCCGCGCATGATCGAGGACGGGCGCCCACAGGAAATTGATCGCATACGGCGTCGCCACCGCACCGAACAGGCCGATCGAGGTGCGGCTTAACCCCTCCTCGCGCAGCCAGATCGACAGCGTCGCGAAGACCAGCGACGCCGGCAGTCCGCTCGCCACGCCGAGGCCGAAAATCGCCGCGAAGCGCCGGTCGCGGTAAACGGATAGCGCGCTCTTCGCCTGCTCCAGGCCGCGGCGCGGCGCGGGCGGACCGGTCATCCGGCCGCCCTGCGCTGCGCCCGCCTGCGCGCATGCGGATCGAGCAGCGCCTTGCGCAGCCGGATGCTGCCGGGCGTTACCTCAACCAGCTCGTCGTCCGCGATATAGGAGATCGCCTCTTCCAGCCGCAGCCGGCGCGGGGGCGTGAGGCGGATTCCCTCGTCCTTCCCCGCCGCGCGGATATTGGTGAGCTGCTTGGTCTTGAGCGGGTTGACCTCGAGGTCTTGCCCGCGGCTGTGCTCGCCCACGATCATTCCGCCGTAAACACGCTCGCCCGGCTCGACGAAGAGCGTCCCGCGCTCCTCCAGGTTGTGGAGCGCGTATTCCACCGCCTCGCCGTCGCCGGTCGAGATCAGGACGCCGCGGGGCCGGTCCTCCAGCGCCCCGCGATGGGGACCGTAGCCGTGGAAAACCCGGCTCATCGCCCCGGTGCCGCGGGTGTCGTTCATCAGCACGCCCAGAAAACCGATCAGACCCCGCGACGGGGCGATGAAGGAGACCCGGGTCTTGCCGCCGCCCGAGGGCCGCATGTCCGACATTTCGCCGCTCCGCCGGCCGAGCGACTCGACGACGGTGCCGACATGCGCATCGTCGACATCGACGATTACCTCCTCGAGCGGTTCGAGACGGGTCCCGGTCTCGGGGTCGGTGCGATAGAGCACGCGCGGCCGGGAAACCGAGAGCTCGTAACCCTCGCGCCGCAGGGTTTCGATCAGGACCCCGAGCTGCAATTCGCCGCGCCCGCGCACTTCGATTCCGTCCTCGCCGGGGATCGTCCGCAGGTCGATGGCGACGTTGCTCTCGGCCTCTCGGAACAGCCGGTCGCGCAGCATCCGGGACGTCACCTTGTCGCCCTCGCGTCCGGCGAGCGGCGAATCGTTGATCGTGAACCGCATCGCGAGCGTCGGCGGATCGACCGGGGCGGCGGGAAGCGCTTCGGGGGCCTCCGCCGCGGCCACGGTGTCGGCGACCGTCGCGGTCTTCAGCCCGGCGATCGCGACGATGTCGCCCGCCGGCACCCGCCGGGCGGGTTCGCGCGCGAGCCCGTTGAAGGTCAGCAGCTTGGTCATGCGCGCGTGCTCGACCGGGTTGCCGTCCCGGTCGAGCGCCGTAACCGGCATGTTGACCTCGGCCGCGCCGCGCGCGATCCGGCCCGTCAGGACCCGGCCGAGATGAGCGTCGTATTCGAGGATGCTGGCGAGCATGGCGAACGGTCCGTCGGAATCGCTCCGCGGCGGCTCCACGTTGGCGGCGATCGCGTGGAAGAGCGGCTCCATTCCGACCCTCGGCGCTTCGAGCTCGTCTGCCGCCCAGCCCTCCCTCGCGGACGCGTAGAGGGTGGGGAAGTCGAGCTGGTCCTCGTTGGCTCCCAGCGCCGCGAACAGGTCGAACACCGCATCGACGACCGCGTGCGGCCTGGCGTCGCGTCGGTCCACCTTGTTGATCACGACGATCGGCGCCAGCCCGCGCTCGAGCGCCTTGGCAAGCACGAACTTGGTCTGCGGCATCGGGCCTTCGGCGGCGTCGACCAGGAGAAGCGCGCCGTCCACCATGGAAAGGATACGCTCGACCTCTCCTCCGAAATCGGCGTGCCCGGGAGTATCGACGATGTTGATCTTGATCCCGCGCCACAGGACGGCGGTGCATTTCGCGA
>JAPPHW010000346.1 GCA_028820945.1 Defluviicoccus sp. | reverse complement strand
GTCCACGTCGGGTTTGCCTCAGCTTTCGGGGTGGTCCGGCTTCAGCCGGGTCGGCCACCGCAGGTCAAGGTCGTCGATCCGGCAGGCGATTTCGTCCGCGATCAGCCGGATCGCGCCGCCCCCCGAAAAAACCAGGTCGATATACCCCGCTTCGGGTCGGATGGCGAGCAAGGACAGCATCCCGGTCAACCGGGCGGGATCGAGATTCCGCCGCTTGACCGCGCCGATCCGCTCGAACCGGAGAGCGCAACTGACCCGTTCGAACACGTCTTTCGGCGTTTCCTCCCCTTCTTCGCGGTCTTCCCGGCAGAACCGGCTCGCGATGAGGACGAAACGGTTTTGTTCCGCGATGAAGGTTATCTCGTTAACCGGCACGACGGCGTCCTGGAGGATAGACGAAATTACCTCCAGGTCTTCGGCGTCGCGGGCGATGAGCGAGAGCTTCCGGGTCATGCCGGGGCCGCTATTCGTTCGATATCCGCTCCGCAGGCGGCGAGCTTGGCCTCGATCGCCTCGTACCCGCGGTCGAGATGGTAGATCCGGTTGACGACCGTCTCGCCCTCCGCGACGAGCCCCGCGAGGATCAACGACACCGACGCGCGCAGATCGGTCGCCATGACCTCTGCGCCTTTCAGGCGGCTTACGCCCTGGATCAGCGCGGTGGCGCCCCGGACCCTGATATCCGCGCCCATCCTGAGGAGCTCGGGAACGTGCATGAAGCGGTTCTCGAAGATGGTCTCGGTGATCCGCGACGCTCCCGAGGCGACGGTCGTGAGCGACATTATCTGCGCCTGCAGGTCGGTCGGAAACCCCGGATAGGGCTGGGTGACGAGGTCCAGGCCGGACGTGTTGCCGCCCGGCGAGACGATGCGGAGCCGGTCTTCCGTCTCCTCTATGGCGACCCCCGCGCCGGTCAGCGTGTCGAGCAGCGCGCGGAGCGTTTCCGGGTTCGCTCCTTCCAGAGTGACGTCGCCGCCCGCCATGGATACCGCTATCGCGTAGGTGCCGGCCTCGATGCGGTCGGCGATGACCCTGTGCCGCGCGCCGCTCAGCCGGTCGACTCCCCCGACCTGCAGAACGTCGGTTCCAAGCCCCTCGATCCTCGCGCCCATCGCGATCAGGCAATGTCCGAGATCGACGATCTCGGGCTCGCGCGCGGCGTTCCTTAACACCGATTCGCCGCGCGCGAGGCAGGCCGCCATCAGCGCGTTCTCCGTCGCGCCGACGGAAACGGACGGAAACGTGAAGTCGGCGCCCGCAAGGCGTTGAGGCGCACGGGCCTCGACATAGCCGTCCACCAGGTCGATTTCGGCGCCGAGCCGCCGCAGCGCCTCGAGGTGAAGGTCGATCGGCCGCGTTCCGATCGCGCAGCCGCCGGGGAGCGAGACCCGCGCGCGTCCGAACCGCGCGACAAGCGGGCCCAGAACCAGAACCGACGCCCTCATGCGCCGGACCAGATCGTAGGGGGCCGTGGTATCGCGCACGCCGGATGCGTCGAACGACGCCTCTCCCGCGGCCGTTCCGTTCGCGATCGCGACCCCGTGGGTAGCGAGCAGGTTCTTCATAGAACCGATGTCGGCGACGCCCGGCAGATTCGCAAGGCGAAGCGGCTCGTCGGTCAGCAGGCTGGCCGCCATTAGAGGAAGCGCCGCGTTCTTCGCGCCCGCGATCGGGATCGTACCGGAGAACCTGTTGCCGCCTCGGAGGCGAATCGCATCCATCGGTCAGCCGTCGAAAACGGGGCGCGGTCCGGTCATGGGCAGCGTTGTATAGTCGCCCGCGCGGCCCGGTTCCAGAATTTGCGGCTACCGGGCTTCCGGCGCCTCGCCGGCCGGACCGCTTCGGGTCCTGCTCTGGGTTTTGCGTCGCCGAAGGTTCTGGCGGAGCGCGGCGGCCTCTCTTTCGCGGCGGCGGGAAGTCTTGGCGGTTTCCGGGGACGCCTCCTTCGCGTACCCGTCGCGGGTCTGGGGCAGCCTCCTGTCGAGCAGCCGGCTCGCCACCACCGTTCTGAGGATTTGCGCCGTCCCCCCGCCGATCGCGAACATCCGGGCGTCGCGGACCATCCGTTCCAGCGGCCGGGACTGGGAATAGCCCGCGGCGCCGAAAACCTGGAGCGCGTCGTTGGTCACGCGGATGGCCATCTCGCTCGACAGCACCTTGGCCTGGGCGGCCATCAGCATGTCCGGAAACCCGTCGCCCGCCGAGCGCGCGGCGCGGTGGATCATCGCCCGCGCCGCCTCGATCTCGATCGACATGTCGGCCAGCATCCATTGCAGCCCCTGGAACTCGCAGATCGGGCGGCCGAACTGCTCGCGCGTCTTGGCGTATTCGAGCGCGTGGTCGAAGGCGCCCGCGGCGACGCCGAGCGCGACCGTCGCGGCGCCGACGCGCTGGCTGTTATAGGCGTTCATCAGGTCGGCGAAGCCCTTTCGCAGCCCCCGTGGCGGCACGACCATGGCGGACCCCGGAACCGTCATGTCTTCGAAAACGATCTCGGTCTCGGGAATGCCGCGAAGCCCCATCGTCCGTTCGCGCTCTCCGATGAGCAGGCCCGGGGTTTCGTCTCGCGTGGCGATGAAGCCGGCGATTCCTTCCTCCTCTCCGCGCTCGTCATGGACGCGGGCGAAGACGAGATGAAGCCGCGAGACTCCGCCGCCCGTTATCCAGTGCTTGCGGCCGTTGATCACGAACCCGTTGCCTTTGCGGTCGGCGCGCGTGGTCATTTCGGACGCCGCGCTGCCGGCCTCCGGCTCCGTGATGCAGATCGCCGGCTTGTCGCCGCCCAGCACCCCGTCGGCCCATTGCCGCTTTTGCTCGTCCGTTCCGTATGCAAGCACCGCGGAGATCGCCCCCATATTGGACTCCACCGCGATGCGCCCGGTCACCGCGCAGACCTTCGCGAACTCCTCGATGACCAGAGACGCGTCGAGAAAACCGAGTCCCCGACCCCCGAGCGATTGGGGCACGGTCATTCCCATGAAGCCGGCATTCCGGAGAAGCTCCACCGTATCCCAGGGATATTCGCGCGTTTCGTCGATTTCGGCCGCGCGGCCGGCTACATGGTCCCGGGCGAGCGCCCGGGCGCGGGACTGAAGTTCGATCTGCGCGGGGCTCAGGGAGCCGTCCATGGCCTCGTCCTTTCGTTTCTCGCGGCAAGCATAGTGAAAGCGGCGGCGCTTCGCCGCATTTCTGTCGTTCGGTCCGCGTGCTAGCTTGCGGCAAAAGGGAGAAGATGTTTGACGACCAGAAGGGATTGCCGCGGGGTCGAGATCACCGCCGCCAACGACGAGGCCGTGGCGGGTTTCGACCGCACGATCGGTGCGTATCTCGGCCTCAGGATGGACACCGGCGACCGTCTGAAGGAGACGCTCGAAGCCGACCCGTCCTTCGTCATGGCGAACGTTCTGCGCGGCTATTTCATGCTGCTGTTCGCGAGCCGGAAATTGCTCCGCCGTGCGCTGTCTTCCCTCGAAGCCGCTCGGGAGGCAGTCGGAGCGAACGGCTGCAACCGGCGCGAGGAACTGCATATCCAGGCGTTGGATATGTGGGCGTCCGGAGACCAGAAACGTGCGCTCGACATTTGGGACGCGATCCTGACCGAGTGGCCGCGCGACGTGCTCGCCCTCAAGCTCTCGGAGTACTGGAATTTCTATCTCGGCGATTGCCGGGGCATGCGCGAGGTGCAGGCCCGGGTCGCCACGCACTGGGACGAAGCGGTGCCGGACTTCGGCAAGGTGCTGGGCATGTCGGCCTTCTCGCTGGAAGAGTGCGGCGCGTACGACGAGGCCGAACGGCGCGGCCGGCGCGCGGTCGAGATCGAC
>JAPPHW010000199.1 GCA_028820945.1 Defluviicoccus sp. | reverse complement strand
TCTTCAACGGGTACAGCGAGAAACACCTGAAGAAGAACCTGCGCGGCGCCCCGGTCCCACCCATGGCCGTCGCCGGCGAGGCATTGCCGGCGGATTGAGGCGTGCGATCGAGTCGGGGCCGCCGTCGGCGCTGCGTCGGGCGCAATATTGCGGACAACGGATCGGTCGAAAGTCCAACAATGCGGACCACGCTCAACATAGACGACGATGTCTTGCTCGCGATCAGGGAAATCGCGAGACGCCAGTCGAAACCGGCCGGCGCGGTAATTTCCGGCCTGTTACGGCAATCGCTCGCCGGCGAATATCGAAGCGGAGCCGGGGACGGATCTGAACCTTCAGCCGCCGAGTTCGGGTTCCGCCCCTTCCGGCAACGCGGCGGTATCGTCACCAACGAATTGATCGACCGGCTGAGCGAACAATCCGGCGGTTGATGCGCTATCTGCGCGGCGTAGGGAGCCGTCCCGCCCTCACACCCCCTTGAGCGCCTGCTCCAGGTCGGCGATCAGGTCGTCGACCGTCTCGATCCCGATGGAGAGGCGGATGACGTCGGGGCCCGCGCCGGCGCGGATCTGCTGGTCCTCGTCGAGCTGGCGGTGGGTGGTCGACGCCGGGTGGATGATGAGGCTCCTAGTGTCGCCGATATTGGCGAGGTGGGAGAACAGCTCGACCCGGTCGACGACCTGAACCCCCGCCTCGTAACCGCCTTCCACGCCGAAGGTCAACACCGCGCCCGCGCCGAGCGGCAGGTATTTCCGGGCGAGCGCGCGGTAGGGCGAGGACTCGAGTCCGGCATAGGAGACCCAGGCGACCCTGGGGTGGGCTTCGAGCCAGCGCGCGACCGCGAGCGCGTTATCGCAATGCCGCTCCATCCTTAGCGGCAGGGTCTCGACCCCCTGCAACAGCGAGAACGCGGATTGCGCGGATAGGCTCGCCCCGTAATCCCGCAGCGCCACGGCGCGCATCTTCATCGTCAACCCGAAATCGCCGAAGGTCTCGGCGAAGGTGAGCCCGTGATAGGCGGGGTCGGGTTGCGTGAGGCCGGGAAACTTGTCGTTCCGCGCCCAGTCGAAACGCCCGGATTCCACGACGATGCCGCCCATCGTGTTGCCGTGCCCGCCGATGAACTTGGTCATGGAGTGGATCGAGATGTCGGCGCCCCACTCGAAGGGCCGCAGCAGCCAGGGCGAGGCGAGCGTGTTGTCGACCGCGAGCGGCACGCCCCACTCCGCCGCGATGGCCGCGACGGGCTCGATGTCGATCACCACCCCGCCCGGGTTGGCGAGGGACTCGCAGAAGACGAACTTCACCCGATCGGTCATCGCCTCGCGCACGTTCTCGGGCTCGGTCATGTCGACGAAGCGGCAGGTCCAGCCGAGCTTCGCGAAGGTGATGCCGAATTGCGTGAGGGAGCCGCCGTAGAGATGGCGCGAGGCAACGAACTCGTCGCCCGGCTCCAGCAGCGTCGCCGCGACCAGAAACTGCGCGGCATGACCCGACGCGACCGCCACCGCGCCCCGCCCGCCCTCGAGCGCCGCGATGCGCTCCTCCAGCACCGCGACGGTCGGGTTGGTCAGGCGCGAATAGATGTAGCCGAAAGTCTGGAGGTTGAAGAGCTCGGCCGCGTGGTCGGCGTCGTCGAAGGCGTAGGACGTGGTCTGGTAGATCGGCGTCGCGCGCGCGCCGGTGACCGGGTCGGGCCTCGCGCCGGCGTGGACGGCGAGCGTCTCGAAGCCGGGCTGCCGCGGCGTCCCCTCTTCCGGCAGCCGGTCGAGCAGCGCCTTGATGCGCCCCTTCTCCGTCATGCCCGGGGCGGCCTCAGGCTCTTGGCGGTGACGATGCCCGAGTTGATGCCGCTCCAGCCGAGCTCGCCCGAGAGGCGCGCGTATTCGATCTTGGGGCAGCGGTCCATGACGACGACGAGCCCCGCCGCCTCGGCGAGACGCGCCGCCTCGTCGTTGCGTACCGAGAGCTGCATCCAGAGGACCTCGATGCCCTTGTCGTCCTTGCAGGCGATGACGTCATTCGTAATGTCGACCGCTTCCCCGGAGGGCCGGAAAATGTCGACCATGTCGACATTTCCGGGGATCGACGCGAGGTCGGGGTAGACATTTTCGCCGAGCAGCTCGGCACCGGCGCGCGTCGGGTTGACCGGGATGACGCGGTAGCCGCGCTTTTGCAGGTATTTCATCGCGTAGTAGCTCGGCCGCCGCCACAACGTGCTCGCGCCGACCATCGCGATCGTCCGCACGTTCGCGAGAATGGTGCGGATTCGGCGGTCCGAATAGTCGTCGTGATGCGCCAGTCTGACGGCTTCGCTCATCGCGACCGGACGCTAGCGCGCGGCCGGGCCGGGGGCAAGGACGGGTCGGCTTACGCGGTCTCGTCGGCGATCCACTGCAGGAACGGCGGGAGGCCTCCGGCGATGTCGAGGCGGATCGCGCAGGGCGTGTCGTAGGGGTGGATCTCCGCCACGCGCCTGGCCAGCGCATCGAATTTCTCCGCCCGCGTCTTGGCGATCAGCACGGCCTCCTCCGCCTCCTCCACCTCGCCTTCCCAGCGATACACGGAGACCATTCCGGGGATGACGTTCACGCAGGCGGCGAGCCGTTCCTCGACCAGCGCGCGGCCGATGGATTTCGCCTCCTCGACGGTTCCCGCCGTCATGTAGGCAAGGCAGTAGGACATGGTTGCGCGCTCCCCGTGTGGCCTGTCCGGGCGGTCGTGCGTAGACTGGCACGGCGACGGCGAAGGAGGGAAGGATGGCACTCAGCGAGAGACTAACCAGGCTGATCGACGTATCGGCGCCGCTCTGGGCGGGCGAGGCGGAAGTGGTCCGGACCTACTGGGACTCCCCCGTCCGCAACCCCGACAGCGAGCTGCTGTGGCTCCGCCGCCAGTGCTCGAAGGAGTTCAACGGCACCGGCATCGGCGAATACAAGAACCTGGGCGTCTTCATGGGGCCGATCACCGAACTCGGCGAGATCTTCCCCCGGATCGATACCGGCGAGGGCGGGGTCGACCGGCGCTACGCGCTGGAGCTGATCGAGATGCTGCACGACGAGTTCGACCACTATGCCCGCTTTGCCGACGTCTACGACGCGATCCGCGGCCCCGACACGCCGCCGATGAACCCGCACGAGCTCGAGACCTGGGACGAGGACGCCGAGCTCACCCGCACCCGCCACCGCCACAACGCGGAGCACGGCGCGCTCGGCGTCCGCGCGAGCCGCTTCACCGAGGGCGGCTACTGCACCCTGTTCCGCGAGGGGATGCGCCTCAAGGGCCGGGGCGGCGTCGACGACATGATCGCCGAGGCCTGCACCAAGGTCTACGAGGACGAGTTCGGCCACATGCTGGAAGGCATCGTCGGGCTCGACGAGGAGGGCTGGTCGGACGAGCAGCTGGACCTGCTGGAAGGGCTCGTGGTCGAGCAGCTCAGGCTCCGCATCCCGATGCGCAACGCCGAGTTCAGCTTCCCGCTGAGCGAGGAACGGGTACAGGCGATCTACGCCGGCGACATCGAGCCGGAGACGTTCGACTACGGCCGCGCGGAAAGCGCGATGGTCGCCTGAGGCGCCCTTCGATACGGCGCTGTCGCGCCTACCCAGGGTGAGGGAATAGGATTGCCCTCATCCCGAGTAGGCCCGAAGGGCCGTATCGAGGGACGCGCCGACCCTTCAGAGAATAAAACTGACGGAACCGAGCCCGCCGAGCTCCTCGCAGTCGAGGATGGCGCGGCGTTCGGCGATGCGGAGCCCCTTCTCCGTCGGCCTCAGCCGGTAGCGGTAGCGCCCGACATATTCGCCGATCCGCTCGTTGCGGCG
>JAPPHW010000175.1 GCA_028820945.1 Defluviicoccus sp. | reverse complement strand
GTCCCCGCCCATGGGCGCACAGCCCGCGCCGAAAATCTAAACCGGACAGCAATGGGAACAAGTCCGGGCATGACAACGAACGGGAAAGGCTGGGCCGGAGAGACCGCGTGCCGGCTCGGCGTGTGCCATCGAACTTCGGAAACGGGACACTAGCCAGAACGTCGACCGGATAGCGATGGAAAATCAGGGAATTCAGGTTCTCTCCCGCGCCGCGGACATCCTGCGCGCGCTCAAGGCGGACAACGGGGGGTTGAGCCTCGGCCGGATCGCACGCAGGGTCGGTCTCCCGCGCTCGACCGTTCAGCGCATCGTCAACGGGCTGGTCGCCGAAAAGCTCGTCATGCCGAATGCCGTCTCCGGCGGGTATCGGCTCGGACCGGAGATCCTCTCCCTGGCGCAGGCTGCCCGGCAGGACGTCGCGGGAGCGCTCCGCCCCGCGATCCAGGCCCTGTCTCGCGACACCGGGGAAACCGTCGACGTGTCGGTATATCGGGGCGACGGCATGATCTTCGTCGATCAGGTCGTGGGCACGCAGCGTTTGAGAACCGTTTCGGCGATCGGCGAGACCTTTCCCCTGACCGTCACCGCGAACGGCAAGGCGGCATTGACCTGGCTCGGCGACGGCGACGTGGCGCGCATCGCCGCGAACGAGCGCCGGAGGCTGGGCACGGGAAAGACGCTGCGCGATTTGAGGTCTGAAATCGAGGGCACGCTCGAAACCGGTTATGCGCTCGATCTGGACGAGCACACGGCCGGGATTTCGGCGGCGGGCATTGCCTTCAGGGTGCGCGGCGCGGTCTACGCCATTTCCATCCCGGCGCCCTCGCAACGGTTTCGAGTCGAAAGGCAGGCGCTGGTGGAGAAGCTTCTCGCGCTCAGGACGGAAATCGCCGGCGCGCTGCCGGAAGCGGAATTCCGGGCCGAATAACCCACCGCTGGGCGGCGGCTATCCCTCCGTCTCGGCCTCGACCACCAGGGTCGTGCCGTCGACGTCGACGACGGCGATCCGGGATCCTTCGGAGAGTTCCGTGCCTTCCGGCCTGACCGCGAACCGCCATACGGTGTCGCCGACGCGGACTCGTCCCCGGCCGCCCGAGGTCGCGGCGTCCAGGACGTGCCGGGTGCCGACAAGAGTCTTGCCGCGCCGGTTGAGCGTCGGATGGTCGGTCGGGGCCTGGCGCGCCGAAACGATGCGGCGGCCGATGAAGATCGAAATCACCGACAGGACGGCGAACAGGATGACCTGGACTTCCCAGCTCATCGAGGGGATCGCGAGGAAGAGCAGTCCGGTGACGACCGCGGCGATGCCGAGCCACAGGAATATGACGCCGGGCACCAGCACCTCGATCAGCATCACGACGACGCCGAAGGCCAGCCAGTGCCAGAACGAGATGCTGTCCGGGAATTCGATCATCGGACGTCCCGTTCGGCCCGCGCCTCAGTTGCCGCCCGATTGCGGCACCGAACCGCTCCGGCCCTTCCCGCCGTCGTCCTCGCCGAAGGCCTCCCTGGCGATTTCGGTGAGCCCGGCGACGGCGCCGATCACGCCGGAGGCTTCCAACGGCATCAGCACGAGCTTCTGGTTGCGCGCCTTGCCGATGGTCTCCAGCGCGCCGACATATTTCTGGGCGACGAAATAGTTGATCGCCTGGACGTTCCCGTCGCCGATCGCCTTGGACACCATTTCCGTCGCCCGGGCTTCGGCCTCCGCCTCGCGCTCGCGCGCCTCGGCGTCCCGGAACGCGGCCTCGCGGCGGCCCTCGGCGTCGAGGATCTGGGCCTGCTTCAGGCCCTCCGCGCGCAGGATCTCCGATTGCCGGACGCCCTCCGCCTCCAGGATGGTGGCGCGCTTTTCGCGTTCGGCCTTCATCTGGCGCGCCATGGCGTCGACCAGTTCGGTCGGCGGCGAGATGTCCTTGATTTCGATCCGGGTGATCTTCACCCCCCAGGGCGAGGTCGCCTCGTCGACCACCCGCAACAGATCGGCGTTGATCTTGTCCCTCTGCGACAAGAGTTCGTCGAGGTCCATCGACCCCATGACGGTCCGGATATTGGTCATGGTGAGGTTGAGGATGGAAATTTCGAGCCGCCTCACCTCGTATGACGCCTTGACCGGATCCAGCACCTGGAAGAACACCACCCCGTCCACCCGGACCATCGCGTTGTCTTTGGTGATGATTTCCTGCGAGGGGACGTCGGTGACCTGCTCCATCACGTTCTGGCGCTGGCCGATCCGGTCGACCAGAGGCACGATCAGATGCAGCCCCGGCGTCAGCGTCCGGGTATAGCGGCCGAACCTTTCCACGGTGAATTCGAAGCCCTGCGGCACGGTCTTGACGCCCATGAAGACCAGCGCGACCGCGAGAACGAGAACGACCACGACAAAAATCGAGAACGGATCGAGCATCTGGCAGCATCCCCGGTTGGCGGCCCGTTTCCGGTTCGGCCGCGTCTTGTTGCAAAGGATATTGGTTCGAACCGGCGCCCGAACAATAGGGTGCACAGGACCGTCGCGCACCCGGTCCGGTCAGCCCGGTCCCCATTCGGCGCGGAGCGCCGCCCGGTCGATCTTCCCGCTGACGTTCTTGGGCAGGCTGTCCCGAACGAAGATTTCGCGCGGCCGCTTGAAGTCCGGCAGCAATTCCCCGCAGTGGCGCTCCAGCTCCAGGGAAGACAGGCGCACGCCCGCCCGGGGGGCGACATAGGCCACGACCGCCTCGCCGTAGATCGGGTCGGGCACGCCGATCGTCGCCGCCTCCGAGACGTCGGCGTGGCGGGTCAGCACGTTGTCGATCTCCAGCGGGGCGATGTTGACCCCGCCGCGGATGATCACGTCCTTGGCGCGCCCGGCGATGTGCAGGAACCCGTCTCCGTCGAGATAGCCGAGGTCGCCGGTCTTGAACCGGGTTCCGCGGATCGGCACGACCTCCCCGCCTTCCAGCAGATAGGCCGATGCGTTCTGCGCGCCGCCGATCTCGATCTCGCCGACCTCCCGCGGGGCGGCCGGCCCGCCGTCGCCCCGTACGATCCGGAGGTTCTGGTATAGACCCGGCGGGCCGACGCTGCCGATGCGGCGTTCGCCGACATGGTTGCCCGCGACCACGCCGCCCTCGCTCATCCCGTAGAGCTGCATGAGCTCGATGCCGTAGGTCCGCTCGAACCGCTCGTGCTGCGAGACCATCAGCGGCGCTGTCGAGGAGCTCATGAAGCGGACGCCCGAAAAGGCTTCGGCCGGCGCCGAATCCGTCCCGTCGAGCAGCATGTTCACCACCGTCGGCACGCCGATCGCCATTGTGGGGCGGTAGTCCGCGATCCAGTCGAAAAACCGGCTGTGCGAGAAATGGCGCGCGAAGAGGATGGTGCCGCCGGTCGCCAGCATCGGAATTACCGTTAGCATATGTGTCGAGGGCCAGCTGAAGGAGCGGTATTCCAGCACGCGGTCCGCCGGCCCGAGCTTCCACATGTCGATCGTCTGGTCGGCGATCCAGAAATAGTTGCCGTGGTTGTGGATCATCCCCTTCGGCGCCGCCGCCGTGCCGGAGGTAAAGCCGATGACCGCGACCCCGTCCTCGCCGATTTCGGGCAGCGCGGCGGTCGGCCGGCTCGATGCCGCCTCGAACAAGGTCTCCAGCGAGATCGACTCCCGCCCGAGATCGATCGCGTCGTCGGGGTTGCCCCAGACCACGAGGCGGGGGTCGAGCCGGTCGGCCATCTCCGGGATGTGCCTGGCGTTCACCTCGACGTTGATCGTGCAGTAGGCGATCCCCGAGGCGAGGCAGGCGAAGAAGAGCGCCAGCTGCTCCAGCCCGTTCTCGCTCAGCACCAGGATGCG
>JAPPHW010000152.1 GCA_028820945.1 Defluviicoccus sp. | reverse complement strand
CCTCGCCGGCGCGGCGGCTCACCACCTCGACCCGGTCGGCCACCATGAAGGCGGAATAGAAACCGACCCCGAACTGACCGATCAGGGCCATGTCCTGGGCCGCGTCGCCCGACATCCGGTCAAGATAGGCGCTGGTGCCGGAACGCGCGATCGTGCCGAGATCGGCGATCAGCCCTTCCCTGTTCATGCCGATCCCGTTGTCGGCGACCGACACGGTCCGCGCGGCGGCGTCGAGCTCGATCCGTACCCGGAACTCCGGATCGTCCTCGATCAGCGTCGGCTCGACGATCGCTTCGTAGCGCAGTCGGTCGCACGCGTCGGACGCGTTCGAAATCAGCTCGCGCAGGAATATCCGCTTCTCGCTGTAAAGCGAGTTGGCGACGATTCGGAGCAGTCGGGAGACTTCCGTCTGGAAGCTCAGCTTCTCCTCGCCCATCGATTTCTCTCCACCCCTTCGACTTGAGCGCCGGTGCCCGCCGGGCGCTTCAGGCGAACATATGCGCAAGCGTCCGGCCGCTTGCAAGACCCGCACGGCCTTGCTTTTCGGATCGCAATTGCCGATTCTAGAGGCATGTTCGCTACCGGGCCGCGCGCCTCCGTCACCGCCGTTCTCGGTCCGACCAACACCGGAAAAACGCATTTCGCGATCGAGCGGCTGCTCAGCCATTCGAGCGGCGTCATCGGCTTTCCGCTCAGGCTTCTCGCGCGCGAGAACTACGACCGCGTGGTTCGCCTCAAGGGCGCGCGCAACGTCGCGCTTGTTACCGGCGAGGAAAAGATCGTGCCCGCCAGGGCGCGCTACTTCCTGTGCACGGCCGAATCGATGCCGCTCGAACGCCGCTTCGACTTCCTCGCCGTCGACGAGATCCAGATGTGCGCCGATCCCGAGCGCGGCCACGTCTTCACCGACCGGCTGCTCCGCGCGCGGGGAGAAGCGGAGACCATGTTCCTCGGCGCCGACACCATGCGTCCCCTGATCCGCAGGCTGGTGCCCGAGGCCGAGTTCGTGAGCCGCCCGCGACTGTCCCGCCTCGCCTATTCCGGAACCAGGAAGCTCACCCGCCTGCCGCCGCGCAGCGCGGTGATCGCGTTTTCGGCCGGCCGGGTCTACGAGATCGCGGAGCTGCTTCGGCGCCAGCGCGGCGGCGCCGCCATCGTGCTGGGCGCGCTCAGCCCTCGTACCCGCAACGCCCAGGTCGGCATGTATCAGGCGGGCGAGGTGGACTTCCTCGTCGCCACCGACGCGATCGGCATGGGTCTCAACATGCGGGTCGACCACGTCGCCTTCTTCGAACGCAAGAAGTTCGACGGCAGGCTCCATCGGGAGCTCGGGGTCTCGGAGCTGGCCCAGATCGCGGGTCGCGCGGGCCGCTACATGAACGACGGCACGTTCGGAACGACGGCGGGTCTCGACGCATTCGAGCCGGAAACGGTGGAGGCTATCGAAAGCCACAGCTTCAAGCCGCTGACCGCGCTCCAGTGGCGCAGTGAGGCGCTCGATTTCCGCTCGCCCGAAGCGCTGCTGGAAAGCCTCGATGCCCCTCCGCCCCGCCCGGAGCTGGTGCGCGCGCGGGAGGGCGACGACAGGCGGGCTCTCGCATCCCTTCTCGGAGACCGGGCGATCCGGGACCGCGCCGGGGCCGGGGCCGCGCTCCGCCTGTTATGGGACGTCTGCCAGATACCCGATTACCGGAAGACCATGGCCGAAGAGCACACGAGGCTGCTCGCCACCGTGTTCGGCCACCTCTCGGGTCCCGCCGAGCGCTTGCCGACCGATTGGATCGCCGGCCAGATCGCGAGCCTCGACCGGACCGAAGGGGAGATCGACACGCTGATGGCGCGCATCGCTCACGTGCGTACCTGGACCTATATCGCCCACCGCGGCGACTGGGTCGACGACAGCAAGGCATGGCAGGGGCGGGCGCGGGCGATCGAGGACCGCCTGTCGGACGCGCTCCACGAACGCCTCACCCAGCGCTTCGTGGACCGCCGGGCGGCGTTGCTCAACCGCGCGCGGGACAAACCGTCGCGCGGCGCGGCGATCGACCCGGACGGCACGGTGCGGGTCGCGGGCGAGCCTGTCGGGCGGGTGGATGGGTTGCGCTTCGTCCCCGCCGGTCCGGAGAGCGCCTTCACCGAACGGGAAGCGATGGCGGTGGCCGGCAGCCTGCTGCGCCGCCGTCTCGGGGATGCCGCGGCCAGCCTCGCCGCGGAACCGGACGATGGGTTCGCGCTGCGGGACGACGGCTCGATCGTCTGGCGCGAGTGGCCGGTCGCCCGGCTCGCGGCGGGCGCGGGCATTCTCGAACCGCGGATCGCGTTGCACGCCGACGAAAACCTCGGCAAGGACGCAACGCGGCGCGCGCGGCGTCGGCTCGAGCGCTGGCTCGCCGCTTATCTCGAGACCGGGTTCGCGCCGCTGTTCGCGCTCCGCGACGCCGGTTTTTCCGGCGCGGCGCGGGGGCTCGTCTACCAGCTGGTCGAGGCGCTGGGTTCTCTGCCGCGGCGTTCGGTCCGCTCGCTGATCGCCGATCTCGGACAGGAGGACAGGCGACGCATGCGCGCGCTGGGCGTCCGGTTCGGCATGGAGGCGGTCTACCTGCCGGCGCTCGTCAAGCCGAAATCCGCGAGCCTCCGCGCGCTCATGTGGTCGGTCCACCGAGGATGTCCGGCGCGTCCCGCCCCGCCGCCCGGCCTGTGTTCGGTGGCGCCCGAAGCCGGCGTCGACCCTGCCTTCTACGCGGCTTGCGGCTATCGCATCGTCGGCGGACGGGCGATCCGTATCGACATGCTCGACCGTCTCGCGATCGCGCTCGCCCGCGCCGCGCGCCGCGCACCGTTCGAGCTCACACCGGACATGCTGTCGCTTGTCGGGATTACGGAACAGCAGGCGCAGCCGATCCTGGCCGATCTCGGCTATAGCGCGCGAAACGGCGCGGACGGTACCCGCTTCGTGCGATCGGGGCACAAGCGATCGGACGCGAAGCGGGCGCGGCGGATGCGCGATCCGAGCTCGCCATTCGCCAAGCTCCAGGAATTCGGAAAGCCGGCATGACCGACGACGCGATCCGGATCGACAAGTGGCTCTGGTACGCCCGAATGTTCAAGAGCCGCACAAGGGCGAGCCGGCTCTGCCGCGAGGGTCGGATCCGGGTCGATGGACGGGTCATCAGAAAGGCCGATCACCGGGTGATGCGGGGCAGCGTCCTCACCGTTCCGACGGCGCGGGACATAAGGGTGGTGCGGGTGCTCGCCGTCGGCACCCGGCGCGGACCGCCGGCGGAAGCCCGGTCGCTCTACGAGACCATCCCGGAGGCGGGCGGGTCGTGATCGATCGGATCAGGGATCTCTTCGGCGGTGGCGGTGGCGCTCCTCCGGCCGATGGACCGCGCGGCCCCGACGCGCTCCAGATCGCGGCCGCCGCGCTGCTGGTCCGCGCCGCCTGCGTGGACGACGACTTCGACGAGGTGGAACGCCGCCGGATCCTCGACATCCTGCTTCGCCGCTTTTCGCTCGGCCCGGAGGAGGCGGAAACCCTGCTCGCGGCCGCCGAGGACAGGGCGGACGGAGCGGTTCAAATTCTCGGCTTCACCCGGGCGGTAAAGGACAACTACAGCTACGAAGAGCGTATCGCGCTGGTCGAAATGCTGTGGGAGGTCGTTCTCGCCGACGGGCGGGTCGACGCGCACGAGGCCCAGCTGATGCGCCGCATCGGCGGGCTGATTTACGTGTCGGACCGGGACAGTGCGATCGCCCGGCGCCGAGCGGCCGCGCGGGCGGAGTGAACCTAAATGCGGCAGTTGGAGGGCGTGATCGTCCTCTCGGGGCGGTCTGG
>JAPPHW010000418.1 GCA_028820945.1 Defluviicoccus sp. | reverse complement strand
CGGTCCGGCGGCGCGTGGCGGGTGACGACCGCGAGCGCGTAGACCATCATCACGCCCATCGCGATCCCGGCGACGCCGCGCCAGAAGATCAGCCAGGCCGCGCCGGCGGGCGCGATGCTGGCGACGAGGCAGGCGAGCGTGATCCACAGGCACGCCCGCAGCAGCGCGGCCTCCTCCATCCGGCGGCGGAGCCAGGGGGCGGCGAGGGCGCCCACCAGGAAGCCGGCCAGGTTGAACGCCGCGACCGTTCCGGCTTCGGCGGCGCTCAGGCCCCCGTCCTCGATCAGCGCGGGGATCAGCGGGGTATAGGAGAACCGGCCGAGCCCCATGCCCACGAACAGCGTGGCCGCGCCTCCGATCGAAAGCCGCACCCAGGTCGGCATGGACGATCCTCCGATGACGCCGCCTAACTCAACATCGTGTTCGGCAGGATCAGCGACAAGCCGGGAAAGGCGACCAGAATGGCGAGGCAGATCATCATCGCTGCCCAGAACGGCAGGATGCCGATATAGATGTCGCGCATCGGCACGTCGCGCGCGACGCCCTTGACGACGAAGACGTTCATGCCGACCGGCGGGCTGATCAGCGCCATTTCGAGGATGATCACCATGACCACGCCGAACCACACCCTGAGATCGCTCGAATCGGGCCTCATCCCGAGAAAGGCGGGGAGCTCCGATTGCTCGATGATGGGAAGGACGATCGGCAGGATGAGCACCATCATCGCGAACCCGTCGAGGAAGGTGCCGAGCGCGATGAATGCCAGCAGAATGATGACCAGCAGGGTAATCGGTCCGAGCTCGAGGGCCTTGAGCGCGCCGGCGAGAGACTCCGGGATCTGGGTGAGCGCGAGAAAGGGCGAGAAGACCGCCGCGCCGAGGATGATGAAGTAGATCATCGCGGTCGTGCTGACCGTGTTGAGCAGCACGCTGCCCGCCATCCGTCTCGAGACGGCGCCCCGGCGGAGCGCGAAGAAGATCGCCAGCACCGCGCCCACGGCCGCCGCTTCGACCGGGGTGAACACGCCGCCGTAGATGCCGCCGATCGAGACCACGATGATGAAGACGATCGCCAGACCGCGGCCCAGCGCGCGGCGCTTCTCCGCCCAGCCATAGCGTCGCGCGGCCGGGCCGATCTCGGGCTTCAACGAGATCTGGATGAAGATCGCCACCAGAAAGATCGCCGCGAGAATGAGTCCCGGGATCACGCCGGCGAGAAACAGCCGGCCGATCGATTCCTCGGTGAGGATCGCGTAGATCACGAAGCCCGTGGAGGGCGGAATGAGGATGCCGAGCGTGCCGCCGGCGGCGACCGCGCCGGCGGCGAGCTTGCGGTCGTAGCCGAAGCGCGCCATTTCCGGCAGCGCGACCCGTCCGATGGTGAGAGCGGACGCGACGGACGAACCGGAGAGCGCGGCGAACCCCGTGCAGCCCAGGACCGTGCCGTGGGCGAGTCCGCCGCGCATCCAGCCGACCCAGGCGTTGGCCGCGTTGTAGAGGTCTCGGCTCATCCCGCAGGCGCTCGCGACATTGCCCATCAGGACGAAGAACGGGATCACGGTGAGCTCGTAGAAGATCAGCGTGCTCCAGGTCTCGGTCACGAGGGTGGCGAGCGCCGCCGGCCAGCTGTTGAGCACGACGAGGCCCGCGAAGCCGACCGCCGTCATCGCCAGCGCGACCGGTACGCGCTGGCTCATGAGAACGAGCAGCAGGCCGAGGCCGACGATGCCGAGAAGCGTCGGATCCATCAGGCGCCGTCGGTCTCCGCCGCCGCCCAGGCGGCGCGGTAGCCGAGCGGCCGGCCGGTCGCGGCAAGGCCGATTTCCGCCGCGAGAACGAGCGCCTGGAACGCGGCCGCCGCCGCCAGCAGCCAGAAGAACGGCTGGAACGGCACCTCGATCATGTTGGTCGCCTCATTGAACAATGCCGCATCGTCCGCGCGCAGCCAGGCGCGCCATGCGAGCACAGCGAAGACGAAGAAGCCGATGGCGCGCACCGAGATGTCGCGGCCGCGGTCCAGCGCCCCGATCCCGTATTCGGGAATCAGGTCGACCACGATGTGTCCTCCGATCCGCCATGTGAAGGGGAAGGCGAGGGCGACGACGGTCACCATCCCCATCTCCAGCAGATCCTTGGCGCCCAGAATCGGGGCGGCGAAAACGTAGCGCAGGACGACGTCGGCGAAGGTAAGCCCGATCAGGGCCACCAGGACGAGGCCGGAAACGACGGCGAGCCCGCCCGAGACGTTATCGAGCGTCTTCAAGCAGTCCGGCCTGGCGCCGTTCCCGGAAAGGCGGCGCCTATTTCTTCATCGCCGCGACGACCTCGCTCGCGGGAATCCCCTTGCCGTCGAATTCCTTGAGAACACCGGCTACCGCGGCCTGGGCGCGCTTGTCGAACGCCGCGCGCGCCTCGGGCGACAGCTCGACGATCTGCTTGCCGGCCAGCCCTCGGAACTTGGACAGCGCGATCTGGCCGAACCTGGCGAGGCCCGCGGCCGAGCGCAGGCTGATATCGAGCCCGGTGAGCTTGTCGAGCGCGGCCCGGTTCTTCGGCGACAACTCGTCATAGGCCTGCTGGTTCATCACCATGAAGATCGTGGTCGGCATTTCGGGCAGGCCGACGGTGACGAACTTGGTCGGTTCGATCAGCTTGAAGATGAGCAGCGAGTCCGAGCCCATCAGCGCGCCGTCGACCACCCCGGTGCTCATCGAGGTGTAGACCTTGGTCGCCGGCATCGGCACCGGGGTCGCGCCGTAGGACGAGATCACCGCGGCCGCCGACTTGGAGGCCACCCGGATCTTGAGCCCCTTGAGGTCCTCCAGCGTCCTGACCGGCTTGTCGCGCATCATGAAGACCGCCGGCGGCGTTACGAACACCGCCAGCGGGCGGGTGCGCTTGAATTCGTCCCGCAGATGCGCGTCCATGACCTTCCAGAGCTTCCGCGTCGCGTCCTGGTGGCCCTGCGTGACCCCGGGGAGCTCGATCAGCAGCGTCTTGGGAAACACCGACGACGTGTAGCCGGGCAGCCCGTAGGAGATTTCGGCCACGCGCCTGACCGCCCGCTGGTATTGCTCCACGGGTCCCTTGCCCAGCGCGCCCGCGGCGTAGACCTTGATCTTGACCTCTCCCCCCGTCGCATTGTCGAGATCGTCGGCGAGCTTGAGGAAGATCGGCTTGTGGAGGATGTATTGCGGCGGGACGAAGCTCGCGAATTTGAGCACCGTCTCGGCGGAGGCCGGTTGCGCGAACCCGACCGCCGCGGCCAGCGCCGCGACCGGCAGACACGGCTTTCCGAATTTCATGGCTTTCCTCCCTGGTCACTGGTTTCGTCCGGGGTCTTCGCGGCCACCGAGAGCGCGTGCACCTGACCGGCCAGCTCGTCCGCCAGGCAGGAATAAACCATGCGCTGTCGTTCCACCCGGCTCTTCCCCTCGAAGGCGGCCGCCGCGATCTCCACCCGGAAATGGCTCTCGCCGCCCTCCGGGGCGCCCGCGTGGCCGAGATGCAGGTGGGACTGGTCGACGATGTCCAGATATGTCGGACGGAACGCGTCTTCCAGCTTGCCCCGGATGGTCTCCGCGACGGTCATATTCGGTCGGCCCCTCTCCGGTGGCGTGCTTGCCTGACCCCGGTGTCGACTCCATACTGCGCGCCATGATGGGGAACGGCAATGCATCTGTCGACGGCGGCGTCGAAGACGAGACGCTTGTCTGTGCCGCGGCCGGCTGCGACGAGCCCGCGCGATTCCGCGCCCCGCGCTCGCGCGACCGGATGTCGGACTATATTTGGTTGTGTCTCGAGCATGTTCGCGCGTACAACAAGGCTTGGGACTACTATGCCG
>JAPPHW010000006.1 GCA_028820945.1 Defluviicoccus sp. | reverse complement strand
AGAGCGCGGCCAAGCCGAAGATCCGCACCCTCACATGATTCTTGGTTCTCCGCTCTAGCCGCCCGATTTCCTGTGAATTGTCCATGGGAAATTTCAGTTTCCATGCACGAACCGCCCGATCTTATCCCGGAATTGTCGCCGAGGGTAGGTGCGGCGGGTCCGGGGCGGGCGCCGACGGGAATAAAGCGGGCTAGAGCCGAATCCGGCAATCGACTAGCCTCCCGCCGGGAAAGCCGGACCCCGAAAGAGAGAACCATGCCGGTCGTGAAACCGCGAACGACGTTTACCTCAATCCTCAAGGCGGCGGCCGCGGTCGCGCTGGCCGCGGGCGCTCAGGCGCATGCCGCCGGGACCCATCCGGTCACCGGCGAGGCGCTGTCCGACGACCGGACCTTCACCTACCGGCTGCTCGACCAGTTCCCTACCCTCGATCCGCAGTTGAACGAGGAGGTCGCGGGGTTCCACGTCATCCGCGACCTGTTCGAGGGGCTGTTGAGCCAGGACGCCGACGGCAACCTCGTGCCGGGCGTCGCCACGTCCTACGAAGCGTCCGACGGCAACCGGACCTACACCTTCACCCTGCGCGGGAACGCGAAATGGTCGAACGGCGACCCGGTGACCGCGCACGACTTCGTCTATGCCTGGCGGCGCGCGGCCGACCCGAAGACCGCCTCGCCCTACGGGTGGTATGTCGGGCTGACCCAAATGGCGAACGCGAAGGACATCCTGGCGGGCAGGAAGCCGCCGTCGGCGCTCGGCGTACGCGCGGTCGACGACCGTATGCTGGAGGTCCGGCTCGACCGGCCGCTGCCTTATTTCCCGGCGATGACCACCTATGCCACCCTGTTTCCCGCGCACCGGGCGACGATCGAGGCGCATGGCGCGAAATGGACCGCGCCCGGAAACATGGTCTCGAACGGCGCCTATGTCTTGAAGAAGGTGGTCCTCAACGAGTTCCACACGCGGGTGAAGAATCCGAAATACTGGGACGCCAACAGGGTGATCGTGGAGAAGGTCACCGGGCTCGTCATCAACGACATCAACCAAGCGCTCACCCGCTACCGGGCTGGCGAGCTCGACCATCTGGAGCCGCTGCCGCCCGGCCAATACCCGAGGTTGAAGAAGGAGCTGCCCGACGAGGCGCGGAGCGTGCCGCGGCTCTGCTCATACTATTACGCGATCAATCACACGGAGAGCGGCAACCCCGCGCTCCGCGACGTGCGTGTCCGCAGGGCGCTCAGCATGGCGGTCGACCGCGACGTGATCGTCAAGCGGCTGCTCAAGGGCGGGCAGTGGTCGGCCTACAATTTCACCCATTTCAAGACCGCCGGATTCCGCATGCCAGACATTGCCTACGCGAAGCTGAACCAGCGCGAGCGCGACGCCGAGGCGAAGCGGCTGTTCAGGGAGTCCGGCGTCCACGACCTCACGCTGAAGTTGATCTACAACACGTCCGAGAGCCACAAGCAGATCGCCACCGTGATCGGCCAGATGTGGAAGCAGAAGCTGGGCGTGCGGACGAAGCTCGCGAATTTCGAGTGGAAGACCTATCTCAACATCCGCAAGAACCGGGAGTTCGACGTTGCGCGGTCGGCCTGGTGCGGCGACTACAACGAGGCTTCGACCTTCCTCGACCTTCTGACCACTACGCACGGCGCCAATGCCGGTGGGTATTCGAGCGCGAAGGTCGATGCGCTGATGCGGGACTCGAAGACGGCGAAGGACCCGGCCGGGATATACGCCGAGGTCGAGCAAATTCTCGCCGGGGACATGGCGATCGTCCCCATCTACCACTACGCCAATACGTTCCTGCTCAAGAGCGACATCAGGGGCTGGCCCTACAACAACGTCGAAAACAACTGGTACTCGAAGAACCTCTACCGCGTCGCGAAGTGACCGGAGAGATGAATTGCTTCTCCATATGCGGATATATGGGTAGTATGGGTGAATGAAGACGACGCTCGACATCCACGACGAGTTGCTGCTGCGCGCCAAGCGCCGTGCCAAGGAAACCGGGCGGCCCTTGCGCGCCTTGGTGGAGGAAGGGCTGCGCCGGGTGCTCGCCGCCCCCACGCCGCGCGCGCGATACCGGTTGGCCGATCTGAGGGCCGGAGAGCCCGACGCGCCGGACCCGCTGGAGAGCTATTCCTGGCCCGAGTTGCGCGACACGATCTACGGCGACCCCGGCGCGAGGTGATCGCGGTAGACACCAATCTGCTGGTCTACGCGCACCGCCGCGAGGCGCGTCTCGGCGACGAAGCCCATGCGGTGATGACCGAACTCGCCGAGGGCGACCGGGGGTGGGCGATCCCCTGGCCGTGTTGCTACGAGTTCCTCAGCGTGGCGACCAATCGGCGCATCTGGCGGGACCGGGCGACCCCGCCGGACCATGCCTGGCGCCAGTTCCGCGCCTGGGCCGACTCGCCATCCAACCGCATGATCGGCGAGACCGGGGATTTCATCGACATTCTGAGAGCATTCGTCAGCCGGCCGCATGTCGTCGGAGGGGTGGTTCACGACGCCCGCATCGCGGCAATATGCGTCGCGCATGGTGTCGAGGAGTTGCTCACCAGAGACCGGGATTTCTCGCTGTTTCCGGAACTGCGCACGCGCGACCCGTTCCAGCCGGCCCGATGATCTCGTACTTCCTCAAGCGCATCGCGGTGACGGTTCCGACGCTGCTGATCCTGATCGTCGTTTCCTACGTCCTGATGTACGCCGCGCCGGGCGGGCCGTTCGATAGCGAGCGCGCGCTGCCGCCCGAGGTGATGGCGAACCTGCAACGCAAGTACGGTCTCGACGAGCCGCTCGCGATGCAGATCTGGCGCTACTTGGTCTCGATCGTGACCGAGTTCGATTTCGGCCCGTCCTTCCAGTACAAGGACCAGACGGTCAACGAGATTATCGCGCAGGGCTTCCCGGTCACGCTCACCTACGGCGCGTGGTCGTTCGCGGTGGCGGTCCTCGTCGGTGTGTCGCTCGGCATCGCGGCGGCGGTCCGCCACAACTCGTTCCTCGACTATCTCGCGGTCGGCGTCTCGGTCGGCGCGCAGGTGCTGCCCAATTTCGTCATGGCGCCGATCCTCACCCTGGTCTTCACGCTCTGGCTGGGCTGGCTGCCGGGCGGTGGCTGGCAGGGCGGGCAGTGGCCCTATGTCGTAATGCCGGTGATCGCGCTCTCGACCTCGTTCATGGCCTCGATCGCCCGCATCGCGCGGTCGTCCATGCTGGAGGTGCTCAACGCGAACTTCATCCGAACCGCCCGGGCGAAGGGGCTGCCGGGGCGGAGGATCGTGTTCCGCCACGCGCTCAAGCCAGCGATGCTGCCCGTGATCTCGTACCTCGGCCCAGCCTTCGTCGGGATGATCACCGGCTCGGTGGTGATCGACGTCTTCTTCGCCACCGGCGGCATAGGGCAGTTCTTCGTCAACTCGGCGCTCAACCGCGACTACCCGGTCATCATGGGGGTGACGATCCTGACCGGCGCGCTGATCGCCGCCTTCAACCTGCTGGCCGATCTGCTCTATGCCTGGATCGACCCCCGGATCCGGTATTGAGGCGATGAACCCGCTCTTCGGACGGCGCGCCCTTCGCGGCTTGTCGGACCCGGCGGGCGGGCGCTCGCTCTGGCAGGACGCGCGGGCGCGCTTCTTCCGCAACCGCGCCGCGGTGGCGAGCCTGGCCGCGCTCGGGCTCGTCGCTGCCTTCGCCGTCTTGGGCGACCTCGCGACGCCCTGGACCAACGAGCAGATCGACTGGTCGATGCTCGGCAGTGTCGCGGAGAAGGGCGCCCCGTCGCTCGCCAACGGGCATTATTTCGGGGTCGACGAGGTCGGCCGCGACCTGTTCGCGCGCACCGTTCAGGGGA
>JAPPHW010000449.1 GCA_028820945.1 Defluviicoccus sp. | reverse complement strand
GCCCGAAGATCATCTCACGCCGCTCGCCGGGCGGACAAAAAACGAGCCCTGGGCGGTGTGCCTTCGGCGACGCGGACCGTCGGCGGCTCCGCCGCGAAGCGAAGGCCGAGTCCGCCGGGGACGAGCTGGTCGTCCGTGCCGGTCTCCTCGCCCGGGTTCAGATACCAGGCTGCGTCCGCCCGGAGATAGGCGATCAGCTCGGCGGCGCCCACGCCGTCGGCGATCGATCCGTGCGAAACCCGCGCGTCGCCGTGGCGGGCGATGTGCGGCCGCCCGCCGGCGGGCGCGGCGACATTCGCCCCCACATGGCTACGACCGTCGAGGGTCACAGTCGGGGCCTGGCGCGCCTGGCGGGGCGTTTGCAATGGAACGCTCGCAGCATCCCCGGCCGGCATCCGGGCCTCTTCGGCGCAGGCGGCCAGCATGGCCGCGACCCCCAGGGCCAAGCCGTTGCGCAAGAGCTTCATGGCATCTCTCCCTCGACCCCGTCGCGCCCGCGGCCGGCGCCCCATGGTATCGCCCGGACACGCCCCGCAAATAGAATCGGCAGGCCGGGGGCGGAAATGCCGTTTGCCGCAAAATTCATGCCGCGCAGGCATCGGCCGGGCGAGGGCAACCGGCCCGGCGTCTGCGCCGCCCGCATCGCCGAGACAATCTCCAGCCCCGCGACGGACCCTCCTGCCCGGTCATTAGGGGCTTGCACGGCAGGGAAGGGCCCGGCAAATACCGATCCGCGCGGACGACAGGCGGGAGAGGGGCAATGCGGGAAATTGCCGTGAGCGAAGCCAGGGCGCGACTGTCACAACTTCTCCGCGACGTCGAACGTGGCGAGACGGTCGCCATTACCCGTCATGGCGAGGCCGTCGCCCGTCTGGTGCCCGCGGGGGCGGGCGAAGCCGCGCAACGCAGGCAGGCGGTGGCGCGGTTTCGCCGCCGCCTCAGCGCGTGGAAGCCCGCGTCCATGTCGATCGGCGAGATTCTCGAGGCGCGCCATCTCGGCCATCGCCTTTGAGTCCCCGCCCTCGGTCACGCTGGCCGGAAGAGGAGGCGTAGATGGTCCCGCCGCCCGGCGAGGACGACCGGTCCGAGGTCGACGGCGATCCGCCGCATGACGACGCCCGCCCCGCGAAGGACCCGCGGCCGCTGTCCCGGGCGGGAATCGAGGCGCAGAACCGGTTCCTGCTGCGCCGCTATCGCGAGTTCCGCATCGCCGCCGATTGCGTGACCGCTCCCTTTCGGGACCACCCGCACGTGCTCGCGGTATCGCTGATCGGCTCGGTCGCCCGCGATCCGTGGAAGGAAGTCCCCCGCTTCTCGCCCTGGGGGCGCGCCCGGGTCGAGCTGTGGCACGAATGCAAGGATGTCGATCTCGCGCTGTGGCTCTCGGATCTTGCCGATCTCAACGGCCTGCGGCGGGCCAAGGCGCGGGCCCTGCAGGGCTTGCTGCGGCGCGAGAAAATCGGCGTCGCGGACCACCAGGTCGATGTCTTCCTTCTCGAGCCCGCCAGCGACCGCTATCTCGGACGGCTGTGCCGCTTCAACGCCTGCCCCAAGGGCAAGCCGGAATGCCGCGTGCCGGGCTGCGGCGAGGCGGGATGGCTGCAACAGCACGAGGACTTCGTGTGGCGGCCCGACACGCTCGCGCCCGGCCGGGCGGTGCGCCTGTTCGACCGCGCGTCCGGCATCCGCGCGAGCGCCGCCGAGCTGCCGCTGCCGGACGGCGGCGGGGAGGGCTGAGGGGGCGGCTCCGAAGCCTCGGTTCCCGCCTACTTCGCGTGCGACGGGCGCCAGCGGAAGGCGCGATGCTCCAGCCTGGCGAACACGCCGTGCTCGAGGATCAGCATCAGGATCACGAACAGGATCACCCAGGCCAGCACCTGCTCCATGCTGAACTGCTCGAACCAGAAGAAGAACATGTAGCCGATGCCGAACTTGATGCCGAAGGTCTCGGCGAGCGCCACGATCTTCCAGGTCATGCCGAAGGAGAAGCGGAAGGCGGAGAAGATATAGGGCATGAGCTGCGGCAGGTAGACCTTGCGGATCAGCGCCCGGCGGTCGGCCTTGAAGGACTTCGCCATGTCGATCAGCGACTTGTCCATCGCCTTGGCGCCCTCGAAGATGTTCACCGCCACGAAGGGCGTGACCACGCCGATCACCGCGACCAGGCTGCCGACCTCGTTGAAGCCGAACCAGAGCACGGCGAGGAACACCATCAGGATGGTCGGCATGGTGAGCGCCAGCGGGATCAGCGCCAAGAGCGAGTGCTCGAAGAGCTTGCGCAGCCCCATGGCGAGGCCGATGCCGATGCCGAGCAGCATGGCGGCGGCGAAGGTGACGAAGATCCGCGCGAGCGAGATGCCGATGTGAAAGAACGCGGTCTGCCCCTCGGGGCCGAGCGTCGCCAGGTTGGCGAGGATGGTCGCGCCGATCAGCAGCGGACCCGGCAGCACCGTCTCGTCGCCCATCAGCAGCGCGGTGATCCACCAGATGACGATCAGCGCGACGATGGAGCCCGCGCGCAGCCCGACCGCTTTCCACCTCGCGCTCATGTCAGCCCTCCGCGATCGCGTCGGCGTCGAGCACGCTGAAGAACTCCCGCACGAGGTCCTTCTCCATGTCGAAGATCTGCGGGTCCTCGGGCTGGCGCGGGCGGGCCACGTCGACGTCGACCCGCTTGAAGATGCGCGCCGGCTTGGTGCTCATCATGTAGATGTGGTCGGACAGGAACACCGCCTCGCCGAGGTCGTGGGTCACGAACAGGATCGTCGTCCTGGCGCGCTGCAGGATGTCCATCAGGTCGAAGCGCATCTTGCGCGCGGTGATCTCGTCGAGATGGCTGAACGGCTCGTCCATCAGCAGGATGTCGGGCTCGATGGCGAGCGCGCGGGCGATCGCGACGCGCTGCTGCATCCCGCCCGACAGGTTGAGCGGATAGTTCTTCTCCTGCCCGGCGAGGCCGACCATTTCCAGGTACTTGGAAACCCGCTCGCCCCACACATTGCGCGGGATCTGCTGCGCCTCCAGGGCGAACTGGAGATTGCCCTCGACGGTGAGCCAGTTGAGCAGCCGCGCGCTCTGGAAGACGTAGCCGATGCGGGGCTCGCCGCCCTCCCCGGTCCGCGGATGCACCGTGACCGAGCCGCCGTCGCTGGGGTCGTGGGTCTCGATGCCGGAGATGATGTTGAGCAGCGTTGACTTGCCGCAGCCCGAAGGGCCGACGATGCTGGCGAAGCTGCCCTCGTGCACCTTGAGGCTGATCGCATCCAGCACCACGAACTTCTCTTCGCCGCCGGGGACGTTGAAGCGCTTGGTCAGGTTGTCGACGGAGACCACCGTCGCCCGGTCGGGCGCGGCCTGCTCCGGGATCGCGGTTGCTTGGTCAGGTTGCAAATTTGTGCCTCCAGACGAATGTGCGCTTCTCCCACAGGCGGAAGATCAGCAGGTCGATCAGCGTCATGATGACCATGAAGCTGATGCCCCAGGCGAGCATCATGTCGACGCGGGTGTCCTCGAACCAGAAGATGAGCCGCTGGCCGACGCCGCTGGCGACGCCGAACGCCTCGCCGACCAGGACGATCTTCCACGACAGCGAGAGCGCGATCCTGAGCGCCGAGAACAGATAGGGCATCAGCTGCGGGATGATCACCTTGCGGATCACCAGGGAACGGTCGGCCCGGTAGACATGGGCCATGTCGATCAGCGCCTTCTCGACCGCCTTTGTGCCTTCCCAGACATTCATCGAGACGAAGGGGAAGACGATCAGCAGGACCGTCAGCAGCGGCGCGATCTCGGACAGGCCGAACCAGAGCACCGCGAGGAACGCCCAGCAGATCGCCGGGAAGGTCAGCAGCACCATGATCCAGCTGTCGAGGAACGCCTC
>JAPPHW010000106.1 GCA_028820945.1 Defluviicoccus sp. | reverse complement strand
CTCGCCCGATGCCGCGCCCGATGCCGCTTGCCGATGTCGACGAGTTCTACCGCCGACTGTCCGAAACGATGCCGGCGCCGAAGGGCGAGCTCGAATACCGCAATACCTACACCCTGCTCGTCGCCGTCGTCCTGTCCGCGCAGGCGACGGATGTCGGCGTCAACAAGGCGACGGGCCCGCTGTTCGCCGTGGCCGACACGCCGGAAAGGATGATCGCGCTCGGCGAGGCCAAGCTCCGCGATTACATCCGCACGATCGGGCTCTACCGCAACAAGGCGAAGAACGTGATCGCGCTGTCCGAGCGCCTCGTCGCCGACTTCGGCGGCCGCGTTCCCGAGGACCGCGAGGCCCTCGAAACCCTGCCCGGAGTCGGGCGGAAAACGGCGAACGTCGTCCTCAACATCGCCTTCGGGCAGCCGACGATCGCGGTCGACACCCATGTTTTCCGGGTGGGCAACCGGACCGCGCTGGCGCCCGGCAAGGATGTCCGCGCCGTCGAGGACGCGCTGGTCCGCCGAACCCCGGAGCGCTGGAAGCAGCACGCGCATCACTGGCTGATCCTGCACGGGCGCTATACCTGCAAGGCGCGCCAGCCCGATTGCCCGGCCTGCGTCGTCGCCGACCTCTGCCGCTACCGGGCGAAAACCGTCTGAGGCTCAGCCGTCGGAGATCGGCCCGGCCCGGTTGGCGATCGCGCTCAGACATGCCCGGGGCGAGGTCTGTTCCTCGCCCGGTGCCCAGGCTTCGACGTGGCGCACCCGCAAGGCCCCGCGCCCGTCGGCCTCCTCTGCATAGAGGAAGAGCGCCACCGCGCATCTCTCATGGCGATAGCGCCAGAGCTCCATCGGATTTTCCCGGCGCACGAAGTCGGGTTCGCCCAACAACGCCTCGACCGCCCGACCGTCGAGGTCGAGGACCCGGTCCGGGCCGATTTCGAGCCGAGTTTCCGTCGCCGGCTCCTCTCGCGGGGGCGGCGGCGCCCCGACCGGAACCGCGGCGGCCGACTCGGCCCCATCTCCTCCCAAGCTCGACAGGACGGGCAGCGACTGTTCCTGAGGTGCCCGGTCCGCGGCCGTGGGTTGCGGCCCGGTCAGGCCGTCGATCCGGCAGCCCGCCAAAGCAGTCAGGGCGATGGCGGCCGCGACCGCGGTTCGAGCGAGGCGGGGGATCGTCTAACCGGCCCGCGACTCGGCCGCGAGTTCGGGAGCCGTCTCGCGCGAATCGTCGTCCGAAAGGGGTCGCACGTCGCCTGTGACCGTTCCGCCGCGCTCGACCTCCAGCTGGCCATAGTGAATCTTGCCCCGGACCCGTCCGGATGCGCGCACCGTCAGGACACCGCGCGCGGTCAGCGTGCCCTCGACGGCGCCGCTGATGTCGGCGCTCTCGACATCCGCATTTCCCTTGAAGACGCCGGTCCTTGCGATCTCGAGCTCGCGGCAACCGTCCATTTCGGTCTCGACGGTACCCTCCACGATAAGCTTTTCGCACGACTCTATCCGCCCGCTGAGCGCGATACTGCGCCCCACCACAAGACACTTTCCTTCGCTGTCGGCACCCGGGGCGACCCGGCGAACAGGTTCGGCCTGGGGCGCGGCGACGCGGCGCGCGGGCCGCGTCCGAGCGGCGGGCGCGGGCTTCGACGGCGGGGCGGGACGCGACTCCTTGGACGGCAGGTCGAGCGGCATGTCGGAAGACGAGCCCTCGGCCGGCGCGGCCTCTCCGGACTCGCTGCCCGCTTCGTCGTTCGCCCGTTCCGATGCGTTCTTCTTGCGACCGAACATATCCAACATTTCCTGGTCCGCGTCCGACGACGTGTCCATTCCTCCAGCTCCCGACTCCGGCCGATCCGCGATATCAGGCCTCAGCGTTGCGCTGCTCCACGGCGTCGAACTCATGCACCATAAACGCAGTCGCGATAATCGGCATCAACCAATTGATTACGGGGATGCTGAACAGGACCGCGATCAGAACCCCTCCGAAAAAGACGCGCCACCGGGATCGCCCGCGCAGCCGCCGCGCAGTGCGCGGCTCGATACGGCGCAGCGCCACCAGCTCGAAATATTCACGGCCCAATAGATAGCCGTTCAACCCGTAGAAAACAAAGACATTCATGCCCGGAATCAGGTAGAGAGGCAGCACCAGAACGTTGAGGATCAGGGCCACCAGAACGAGCCTGACGGCGGACACCAGCGAGGAAACGACGGGTTGCCCCGCCGCCGCCGGCTTGTGCGGGTAGTGGCGGGCGTCCACCGCGTCGGCGATGTCCTCCAGAAAGAGGCCGACCACGATCGTCGCGACCAGCGGGAACGCCAGGATCGCCACCACGATCGCGCCGGCGCCGGCGACCGCCCTGATCGTCCAGTCGAGCCACGCGATGTCGAACAGGACGAGAGCATCCAGCGCCCAGCCCAGCGACGCGATCAGGAGGGCGAACAGTGCGGCCGAGATGGCGACGGTCTTGAGAACGACCGCGCGGAACGCCGGATCGAAAGCCTGTCGGACAGCGAGAAACAGATTGCGATGCATCGGCCCATCGGTCCATCGGTCCGGCTCGGACGGCGTCAGGGGTTCCGCGCGGGCTCGCCCGGCCCGGCGCCGCGAGTATACTTGCGCCGCCCGAGAGCCGCGACCGCAGCATCCGGAGAAATGGAATGGACGCCTCCACGCCGTTCGACGTCGTCGGACTCGGCAACGCGATCGTCGATGTCGTGGTGCAGGCGGACGACTCCACGCTGGACGCGCTCGGTCTGACGAAGGGGGCGACCACCCTGATCGACGCCGATCGGGTGGCCGCGGTCCGCCCGTACATGGAAGGCGGCATCGAAATGTCGGGCGGGTCGGCGGCCAACACCATCGCCGGGCTGGCCTCGCTGGGCGGCAAAGGCGCCTTCCTTGGCAAGGTCGGCGGCGACGAGTTGGGACGGGTGTTCCGCGACGACATCGCGGCGATCGGCGTGGAATACCGTTCCCCGCCGGCGGCGGAGGGGCCGGAGACCGCGCGCTGCCTTGTCTTCGTCACGCCCGACGCCGAGCGGACCATGCTGACGTTCCTCGGCGTCTCGACCGCGTTCGGGCCCGACGACGTGGATTCCGGGCTGATCGAGAATGCCGCGATCGTGTACCTGGAGGGCTATTTGTTCGACGAGGAGCAGGCGAAGGCGGCGTTCGTCAGGGCAGCCGAACTCGCCCACGCGGCGGGCCGGCGCGTCGCGCTGTCGCTGTCCGATCCGTTCTGCGTCGAGCGGCACCGCGCCGCGTTCCGCCATCTCGTGCACGGTCATGTCGACATCCTGTTCGCCAACGAGGCCGAGATCGTGGCGCTCTACGAAGCGGACGATTTCGACGAAGCCTGCCGGCGCGCCGGCGCGGACTGTCCGTTCGCGGCGTTGACCAGGGGCGCCGCCGGCTCGGTCATCGCGGCCGGCGGCGAAGTCGTTCGGGTCGGCATTGCGCCGGTCGGGCAGGTCGTCGACACCACCGGGGCCGGCGACCTTTACGCGGCCGGCGTGCTGTTCGGGCTCACGCGCGGCTACGAGCCGGAACTTTGCGGGCAGATCGGCGCCATCGCCGCCGCCGAAATCGTCGGCCATTACGGGGCGCGGCCGCAAACCCGGCTCGCCGATCTGCTTCCGGCGGCCTGAAGACCGGCGGCTTCCCGGCTGGGCGCGACCGTCATGGATCTCCGCAATATCGCCCTGATCGCGCATGTCGATCACGGCAAGACGACCCTCGTCGACTCGATGCTGCGCGCCGCCGGCGCGGTGCGCGCCAACCAGCGCGTCGCCGAACGCGCGCTCGATTCCAACGACCAGGAGCGCGAACGCGGAATCACCATCCTCGCGAAATGCACCGCCGTCCTGTGGCGCGGGATCAAGATCAACATCGTCGATAC
>JAPPHW010000460.1 GCA_028820945.1 Defluviicoccus sp. | reverse complement strand
GCCGCGCGCTCGAACGCGGCCTCAACGTGATGCTGTTCTCCGACAACGTGGCGGTGGAGGAAGAGGTCGCGTTGAAGGCCCTCGCCCGCGAGCGCGGCCTCCTGATGATGGGACCCGACTGCGGGACGGCCATGATCGCGGGCGCGCCGATCGGCTTCGCCAACGCGGTGCCGCGCGGCGACATCGGCCTGATCGCGGCCTCCGGCACCGGGCTGCAGGAGGTGGCCTGTCTGATCGCGCGCGCGGGCGGGGGGATCAGCCACGGGATCGGCGTCGGCGGGCGCGACCTCGGCGCCGCGGTGGGCGGTGCGATGACCCTGGCGGCGATCGAGGCCCTCGACCGGGACGACGCGACGGAGCGCATCGTCCTGATCTCCAAGCCGCCCGACCCGGGAACGGCGGGACGGATCGCGGACCGGATCTCGGCGAGCCGGAAGCGCTTCACGCTCTGCTGCATCGGCATGGAACCCGTGGACCTGCCGGAAAATGCCCGTCAGGCGGCCACGCTGCGCGAGGCGGCGGAAGATGCGCTGGAGGGAGCGGGCGGAGCCGAACCCGGGACGACGCTGGACGAAGCCTCGCGGAAGTTCGACCGCGGGACGGGGTGGGTGCGCGGCCTGTTCAGCGGCGGGTCTCTGTGCGCCGAAGCGCAGGCCGTGCTGATGGCCGCCGGTATCGCCTTCGTCTCCAACGTGCCCATACCCGGTGCGGAGGATGCGGGCTCCGGCCACCGCCTGATCGATCTCGGCGCCGACGAATTCACTCGCGGGCGGCCTCATCCCATGATCGAGCCCGCCGTGCGGGACGCGCCGTTGAAGGAAGCGCTCGCCGATCCCGATGTCGGCGTCGTGCTGGTCGATGTGGTTCTCGGCCACGGCTCGCACGAAGATCCCGCCGGCCGGCTCGCCGCGGCGCTCGCCGCGCACGACCGGGAGGCCCCGGTGGTGATCGCGTCGGTCTGCGGCACGGATCGGGATCCGCAGAACCGCGCCGCTCAGGTCGAAACGCTGCGCGAGGCCGGGGTCGTGGTGGCCGCGTCCAACGCGGGTGCGGCCGAAACCGCGGCGGCGCTTCTATCCGGTTGAGCCCGGAGCCGGCGGTCGATCCCCTTGAGCGCGGACACCGCGCCCGCCAGCGCGTCCCAGCCGGAGCTGTGTCCGATCGCATCCAGCCCTCGCAGCGACTCGGCGAGCGCCCGGTTGTCGCCCCGGGCGAGCGCGTCCATGGAGCGATGCAGGGCGTCGGCGCCAAGGCCTTTCGCCGCTGCCCGCAGATGCGCCGCGCTGATCCGGTTGGTCCCGTCGGGCGCGGCGGCGAGAGCGGGGCTGGCGAGCGCGTCCGCAAGTTCCGGATACCCGAACGTCGAGAGCGCGATCATCGCTCCCCCGAGGTAATCGTCGCCCGAGGGCGTGAGCCCGGGGCCCAGCCCGATCAGCCGTTCGACGGCGCCGCGCGGCGGCAATGGGGCCGCGCCGTCCGCCAGCCATCGTTCCAGCTCCGAGATCGCCGGTTGCGCTCGCCGCAAGAGCCGGGAACCGGATGGTAGCGCGGGGTTTTCCGGTCGGGCGAGCGGCGCAAGACCTTCTGAAAGTTCGAAGCCGGAAAGCGCATCGGAGAGTCGCGCGAGCGCCGCGGCGAGGCCCTCGCCGGTCCATTCGTGGGGATCGCGCGGCGGATCGTGCAGCCTCGCTCCCGCGAATGTCAGGACATGGAGGGCGCCGATCCGAAGCCCTCCGTTCCGGGGCGCGACCGGACTGTCCGGCCGCAAGCCCGCTTCCCGCCAGTCGGGCAAGGCTTCGTCCGGTCCGGCGAGCGCGTTGAGCGGCCCGGCCCCCAGGGCGGCGGGTCCGATGCAGGCGATGGCGTCCGAACCGTCGTGGGCGAGATAGGCGCTCCGGCGGAATACGGCGAGCACGGAACCCCCATCGGCCGCGAGCGCCTTGAGGCACTCCGCGGCCTCGCGGCCGACCAGGACGAGCCGGATCGCCGCCAAATCCTCAGCCATCGCGGACGATATGGGTTCCCGTCCTGCCATCCAGCGCGTCGACCGCGCGTTCCAGCGGCCCGATCACAACACGTTTCCCGCCGCGCTCGATGAAATCGATCGCCGCGTCGATCTTGGGTCCCATGCTGCCCGGCGGAAACTGGCCGTCGTCGCGGTGGGCCTTGATCTCGGCGAGGGTAGCGGAATCGAGATCACGCTGGGAGGGCTTGCCGAAGTCGATCGCGACCCGGTCGATACCGGTCAGGATCATGATCGTGTCGATGCCGAGCGCGCCGGCCATCATCGCCGAAGTCAAATCCTTGTCGATCACCGCCTCGACGCCCGTCCGCGTGCCGTCGGGGCGGCGGAGGACCGGGATGCCGCCGCCCCCGCCGGCGATCACCACCGCGCCTCCGGCGGCGAGATCGCGCACCAGAGAGAGGTCGGCGATGTGGCGCGGTCTGGGGGAGGGGACGACGTGACGCCAGCCGCGGCCGGAATCCTCGCGCATTTCCCAGCCGGTTTCGCGGGCGAGCGCCTTCGCCTCTTCCTCGGAATAGAAATAGCCGATCGGCTTGGTCGGGTCGTCGAAGGCCGGGTCGTCGGCATCGACCTCGACCTGGGTGAGAAGGCAGACCACGTGGCGCGGATCGCCGGCCGTGCGCAGCGCATTCTCCATGGCCTGCAACAGGAGGTAGGCCACCCCGCCCTGGCTGTGGGCGACGCAGATGTCGAGCGACATCGGCGTCACGCGGTTCCGCGCGATGGCCTGGCGCATCATGATCTTGCCGACGACGGGTCCGTTGCCGTGGGTCACCACCAGCTGGTTGCCCAGGCGCATCAACGGCAGCAGCGACGCCGCCGTTCGCTCCGCGTAATCGCGCTGTTCCGCGACGGTGCCGGAAGTGGTCTCCGGGTGGACCGCGTTGCCGCCGATCGCCACCAGGAGACGGTCAGGAATCGAGAAATTGGCCAAGGCAGATCGCTCCCCGATCCGGTGGAGCCTAGCCCAACGCCCGGCGCTTTGCGACGCGCAATCGTTGTGGCGCCGGCCGAATTAGGCTATCGCCCCCTGTCGGAAAGACCGGAGTCTGGGGAAGTGTGACCGCATGTCGGAGTTGTTCGGAGACCTCAACCCGCCGCCGCGCCTCTTGATGGGACCGGGGCCGATCAACGTCGATCCGCGCGTGTTGCGGGCGATGTCCATGCCCATGCTGGGTCAGTTCGATCCCGTGTTCACAGGGTACATGAACGAGGTCATGGCGCTGTCCCGGCAGGTCTGGCGGACGGAGAACCGCTGGTCGCTGCTGGTCGATGGTACCGCGCGCGCGGCGATCGAAGCGATACTGGTTTCCGTCATCGAACCGGGCGACCGGGTGCTGGTCCCGGTCTCCGGTCGGTTCGGGCAGCTTCTTTGCGAGATCGCCGAGCGCGCGGGCGCGGAAGTCCGCGTCATCGAGACCGAATGGGGCACGGTGTTCGCGCCCGACCGGGTGGAGGATGCGCTGAAGCGGGACCGGCCCAAGCTGGTCGCCGCGGTGCATGGCGACACCTCGACGACGATGGCCCAGCCGCTCGACGAGATCGGCCCCCTTTGCCGGCGCTACGGGGCGCTGCTGTTCGTCGACGCGACGGCGACTCTGGGCGGGATGCCCCTGCCGGTAGACGAGTGGCGGATCGACGCGGCGGCGGCCGGGCTTCAGAAATGCCTCTCCGGCCCTTCGGGCTCGGCGCCGATCACCTTCAACGAGCGGACGGTCGAAACGCTCCGCCCGAGGCATCACATCGAACGGGGAATCCGCCCCGAAGGGATCGACGAGGGGGAGGGGGCGCAGATTCGTTCGAACTATTTCGATCTCCCCATGCTGATGGATTACTGGAGCGAGATGCGCCTCAACCACCACACCGAGGCGACGA
>JAPPHW010000179.1 GCA_028820945.1 Defluviicoccus sp. | reverse complement strand
GCCGCCGCCCCGGTGACCCGCTCGTCCTCCGCGCGGCGGACGATCTCGCCGACGGTGAAGTCCTCGCGCTCGGGGTAGCGCCGGTGGAGGAGCGCGGCGGCGATCCAGACCTCGTCGGCGACGCGGATGAGGGGCATGGGTAGATTCCCATGAGGCTATAATTCTACTTAGTAAATTCCCCTCGATATGGCAATGGCGCATGTCAACCCTGATCCGTCATGCCCGGACTTGTTCCGGGCATCCACGTCTTGCAGCATCGCGCGATGAGCGGGGCCGACGAGGCGGGGGCTGTCGACGCGGTCGCAGCGTGGGGACCGGCGCTGTCCGTGACCGCTGCGATCTTGCTCGGCCTCGGCGCATCTTGTCTGTCGAACAGGGGCTTCTTCGGCGGGCGCGCGTCACGCGGGAGACATCCCATCCGAGAGAGTGGTATTCCACCTTCGCCCGCTACGGCGAGAGCTGTTGCGTCATCCTGCACCTGCAGGGAGAGCGCCGCCTTTACGGGTTCGCCGAGGAGTGGCCGGGCAACCCGAAAGAGGGCCATTTCCGAATGGCGGACGCCGAACGGCTGGCGGATGGCGACGGGCGTATCCCGGTGGAAGGCGTCTCGGCATCTTGATCCCGGCGACCGAGGTCACCATGATCGAGTTCCTGCCGTTCAGCGAAGCCGGAGCAGGGGAGGCAGCGCGATGGCAAAGGAACCGACAATCTCACCGTTGAGACCGGCTGCCGACGCGCAAAGGTGCGCGTATTTCGCGACCCGGCCCTCGCTACGCGCCCGTTTGAGCAAAGCAGACGATGAAACCGGGTCCGGTGGACCCCTTCAAGCCGCTCCCGGTAAGGGTAAGGATTGTATTGACAACATCCGACCTACAGGGCAAGCAATATGACTATTGACACAAAAAGCCTGCGCTAGCTCCAAGTTTTGCGGATCCATCGAAACATATTACGCTCTTCTGTATTTGGGCCGTAGCCAGCCCATGAACCTGAATTGGCAACTTCAATAACCATTCGACGACAATTTGGGTTTATTTCGCCAATCATATCACGAATTTTCTGGGCATTCAAGTTTCCACTAACATCAGTTACCAGCCAAAAGCCGTCGATCCAGTGCCACCATCCATATTTCTCGCGGAACAAATCCGACACTTGCTTCGTCTGGGATTGATCGAGGCCTTCCACTGCGATAACAAAGCGCCTCTTCATACCTTTGGTTCCTGATCAAGGGAACTCTGTTGTGGGCCGAGCGATAGAGGGTCGATTTCGTCAACATGCCTAAACGTACCGGTGAGGTTATCTCCATACAATCCCTTTTCAATAGCAAGCTTTTGAATCGAATATCGCTCAGAACGGAGTGCATCTCTATCAGTAAACATCAAATAGAAATACGATCCCAGATACGCTTTTGTCGCAAGCCCCGCAGACAACGAAAATACGACCCCTAACCAATTTGGCAAACGAAAATAAAATGCGGCGAGTGTGGCTGAAAGCAGCATAGCCACCAACCATCCGAGCGGCTTGAGCGCAGTCGAGCGTGATCCATGCGCGACGGCCGAGTTTAAGAAGGTGCGGACAAATTCTATATTAGTCATTTGACTATAAATCACACTATGATCGGAAATCTACTGTCATTTGATTTCACCAGAATGGACCAGCCGAACCAACAAATCTGCTCAGCCCAAATCACATTGTCAGACTGAAAGCACAGGAACACCATTTACGACCACGGTAACATTAGAGCTGCCGTGTACCTTATGACAAAACCACACCAAATTCCAGCGAGATGTCAAGCCTGACCAGCCACGCCCACACGTTCACCGAGAATGCCCTGTTTCTGGGGTACGAGGATGTCCTGTCGGGAGAGGCGCTGTTCCCAACCGCGCCGATTGGACCGCAAGACCGGGCCGCGCTGTTGGATGGCTTTCTTTCGTTCTGCGACTGGGTCGACATCGCGTTCGTGTGGCGTCCCAACCTGCACGACGAGGCGGACAACCATCTTGTGGAACCCGCGGTCGCCGGCAACGCGAGCGACTTCGACTCGGGCGACCTCGTCTTCGACGGCTTTCGCGTCGCCCCGCCCGCCGACTGGCTGAAGGACGACGACCGATGACGACCTGACGACCCGGCTTGCCGATGCGCAGCGCGACCGACCGGCGGCGATGGCGGCGCGGGGGGTCGAAATTCTCGAGGGGGCCGACCCGGCGGCACGGGCCGGCCGGAGATCGTTGAGGCCGCTCCGCCCCGGGACCGGCGCTGGAAGGGAGATTTCTTCGCTCCGGTCGAAATGACGGGCGGGGGCCGACCCGGCCGAGGCGCGCCCACCGCCCCTACCCCTCCAACAACCGCCGCTCCAGCAACGACCGCATGTCGCGCCGCCCGTCCGCGACGACGAGGACGTAGACCGTCTCCCCGATGACCCGGCAGATAATGCGGTACGGCTTGAAGAAGACCTCGCAGTACTCCCGGATCCCGATGTCGAGCAACTCCCCCGGATGGCGTCCCCGGTCCGGGTATTCGGACAGGCCCCGAAAGGCCTCCCCGAACCGGCCCGGGCCGGAGATTCGCGGGCGTCGATGCAGTCGCGGCTCTCCTCCAGGTCGCGGACCGCGGCGTCGGTCAGCGGAACCCGGAAGGTCATCGGCGCCTCCGCAGCCGCGCGATCGCCTCCGCCGCTTCCGTCACCTGCCCGGCGTCGATCTGCCGCTTGCCCAGGGCGAGCGTCTTGAGCAGCGCCATCGTCTCCTGGGTCTTCTCGTAACTGTCGATGTCCTGCAGGACCGCCCGGGCTTCGCCGTTCCGGGTGATGACCAGGGGCTCTCCCCGCTCACCCAGCGTGCTCACGATCTCCGAGGCGTGGGCCTTGAGGTAGCCGATCGGCTTGATCCGGCTGGATAGGTTCATGCGTCCTCCTCCGTTCGGTCGGAATTCCGTCCGCAAACCGGTCGGCGGACAAGAGCGAAGCTCGCCGGCATTCCCGCGGGCCCGGCCCGTGTCGCGGTTCGTCGGAGGGGGATTGTATAGATAACTTGACGGGCGGGAGATCCGCGACATTTCTTCCGTCATGCCCGGACTCGTTCCGGGCATCCACGTGGGACCGCCGCCTCGCCCGTCCCAGCGCGTATCGCCGTGCCGCGAGACATGGATACCCGGAACAAGTCCGGGCATGACGAAATCGAGGGCGGGCGGCGCGGCGATCCGGCGGACTGTCCAGCGACCCGAAAGCGCGGGCCGACCCATCGCGGGTGCGACGGCTTCCGCGTCGCCCCGCCCGCCGTCCGCCCGCGGAGAACGACCGATGGCGACCCTGACGATCCGGCTTCCCGATGCGCAGCGGGACCGGCTGGCGGCGATGGCGGCCAGGCGCGGCGTCAGCGTCAACAAGCTGATGCAGGAGCTCGCCGTCCGCGCGCTTGCCGAGCACGACACCGAGATGCGGTTCCGGACCCGCGCGGCGCGCGGCGATGCTGCGCGGGGGCTCGAGCTTCTCGACGGGCTCGACCGCCGCCACGGGCCGGCTCCGAAGCGCTGAGGGCGGCCAGGCTCGCGCGTGCCGCCCCCACCGTCATGCCCGGACTTGTTCCGGGCATCCACGCCTTGCGGCATCGCGGTGCGCGCCGGGAGCGGGCGAGGCGGCGGCGGCACGTGGATGCCCGGAACAAGTCCGGGCATGACGGCCGGGAGGGTGAGGAGCGCCGGAGAACGCCCGCCCCGCCCGACATCGTCCCCGCCCATCGGCGCGGAGCCCGGCCCGAAATTCCAGGTCGGACAGCGGTGGAACGAGTCCCGGCATGACGACATGGGGCCGCGCGCCTGTCGAAGGACCGCCTACTTCCCGATACAGAAATCCCGGAAGATCGCGTCCAGCACGTCCTCCACCCCGACGCGGCCGGTGAGGCGGCCGAGCGCGGCGGCGGCGG
>JAPPHW010000114.1 GCA_028820945.1 Defluviicoccus sp. | reverse complement strand
TATCCCGACGTCCGCTTCCGGCTGTTCGGAGACGAGCGCAAGATCGCGCCGCTCCTCAAGCGCCTGCCCAAGCTGCGCCGCGCGATCGCCATCGAGCACACCGAGGAGATGATCACCGACGACGACAAGCCCTCCCACGCGCTGCGCCAGGGAAAGCGGTCGAGCATGCGGCTCGCGATCGACGCGGTGCGCGACGGCGAGGCGGAGGGCGTGGTCTCGGCGGGCAATACCGGCGCGCTGATGGCGTTGGCGAAGTTTACTCTCAAAACTCTGCCCGGGATCGACCGCCCGGCGATCGCGGCGGTGTTTCCCAATTACCGCAGCGAGAGCGTGATGCTCGACCTCGGCGCGAATGTCGAGTGCGATGCCGACAACCTGATCCAGTTTGCCGTCATGGGATCCGAGTTCGGACGCACCGTCCTGGGTCTCGAGAACCCTTCGGTAGGCCTCCTCAACGTCGGCACCGAAGAGGTCAAGGGGCACGAGGCGGTCCGCCAGGCAGCGGCGATACTGCGCGCGGACGGCGCCGGCATCCGTTATCACGGCTTCGTCGAAGGCGACGATATCGCCATGGGGACCGTCGACGTCATCGTCTCCGACGGGTTTTCCGGCAATATCGCGCTCAAGACGATCGAAGGTTCGGTCAAGCTCTATTCGGAATTCATGCGCAAGGCGTTCAAGAGTTCCGTGAGTTCCAGGCTGGGCTATCTTCTCGCCAGGCGCAGCCTCAACAAGCTGCGCGCCCGCGTCGATCCGAGACGCTACAACGGCGCGATGTTCCTCGGGCTCAACGGCAACGTGGTCAAGAGCCACGGCTCCACGGACGCCTTCGGATTCGCCAACGCGATCGGCGTGGCGGTGGACATGGCCGCCCATCGGTTCAACGAAAAGATCACCGCGCAGCTCGACCGAGGCTCGCTGTCGATGCCCGTCCGGACGCGCGCGGCCGTATCCTGATGGTAACGCGGGCCGTCGTCGCCGGCTGCGGCGGGTATCTGCCCGAGAAGGTGCTGACCAACGAAGACCTCGCGCGGATGGTCGACACCTCGGACGAGTGGATCGTCCAGCGCACCGGCATCCTCGAACGCCGCATCGCGGCCGAAGGGGAGTTTACCTCGCACCTCGCGACGGCCGCGGCCCGCGCGGCGCTCGGCCGGGCCGGGATGGAGCCGTCCGATCTCGACCTGATCGTATTGGCGACGGCGACCCCCGACGAGACTTTCCCGGCGACCGCGACGCGGGTCCAGAACGAGCTCGGCATGACCCGGGGCGCTGCCTTCGACGTCCAGGCGGTCTGCTCGGGCTTCATCTACGCGCTCAACGTGGCGGACAACTTCATCCGCCTCGGCCAGGCCGAAAGCGCGCTCGTCATCGGTGCGGAGACCTTTTCGCGCATCCTCGACTGGACCGACCGCGCGACTTGCGTCCTGTTCGGCGACGGGGCGGGGGCGGTGGTGCTGCGCGCGGAGGAGGGGGCGGGGACCGCCGGGGATCGCGGGGTGCTGTCGAACCATCTCCACTCGGACGGGCGCCACCACGACCTCCTGTTCGTCGACGGCGGACCGTCGAGCACCCGCACCGTCGGACATCTCAGGATGGCGGGCCGCGACGTGTTCCGCCACGCGGTGGTCAACCTCGCTTCGGTGATGCGGGAGGCGCTGGCCGCCGCCGGTGTCGGCGGGCAGGACATCGACTGGGTGGTGCCGCACCAGGCCAATCTGAGGATCATCAAGAGCACGTCCGGCAAGCTCGGGATGCCGGAGGAAAAGGTGATCGTGACCGTCGACCGGCATGCCAATACCTCCGCGGCTTCGATTCCGCTGGCGCTCGCCGAAGCGGTGGGAGACGGCCGGATCAAGCCCGGCGATCTCTGCCTTCTGGAGGCGATGGGCGGCGGCTTCGCCTGGGGCGCCAGCCTGGTCCGCTGGTAGGCGTGCCGGACCGCGTCGGATCGCCCGGCGCCTCATGCGCGGAATTACATTAGGCACTCCGTCTATCCTATTGATAATTGACTGAATTCTTTGCGCGGCTTACCCTGAGCGGGGAACAGGCGGAGGCTTGGGGAAATGGCGTCAGCGACGGTGACGCGCGCGCATCTGGCCGAGGCGGTGTATCGGGAAATCGGGCTGTCGCGCAACGAATCGGCCGATCTGGTGGAAACCGTGCTCCGCGAAGTGTCGGAATCGCTGGCCCGCGGGGAGTCGGTCAAGATTTCCTCGTTCGGCAGCTTCTCGGTCCGCCAGAAGGGCGCCAGGGTGGGGCGCAATCCCAAGACCGGCGAAGAGGTGCCGATCCTGCCCCGCAAGGTGCTGGTCTTCCGCGCTTCCAACGTGCTCAAGTCGAGAATCAACGAATCGATGGCGGCCGCGCGGCCCGCCGGCCCGGACGAGCCCGGCGACTGAGCCATGGCGGAGGCGCTGCAGCCGGTCGAAGCGACGCGACGCGGGTCGGCGAAGTCGGCGTCCGCCTTCCGCACGATCAGCGAGGTGGCGAACGAGCTCGACGTGCCCCAGCACGTGCTGCGTTTCTGGGAGAGCAAGTTCATCCAGGTAAAGCCGATGAAGCGCGGCGGCGGGCGGCGCTACTACCGCCCGGAGGACATCGATCTTCTGAGATCGATCCGCGAACTGCTCTATACCGACGGCTATACCATCAAGGGCGTTCAGAAGCTGCTGCGCGAGGGCGGCGTGAAGGCGCTTGCCGAGCGCCAGACCGTCCGGGCCCGGCCGGAAGGTCCGGAGCCTCAGGCCCGGCCCGAGGCGGTCCCCGCGGCGCGGCCCGCCCCGGCCGCCGATGCGTCCGAAGTCGAGGCACTGAGAGCCGCGCTGTCGGAGCTCCTGGAAGAGCTCGAACGGATCCGAACCCGCCTCCGCAACGCGCTCGAATAGGCCGGTGCTTCCTGCCTCAGCCGTTGTAATCCGCTCCGAAGGTGCTATATGGTCGGCTGCGTAATCGGACCGCCCGAACGGGCGCCGAACTCGACGGAGCGTGGCGCAGTCTGGTAGCGCACTTGACTGGGGGTCAAGGGGTCGTAGGTTCAAATCCTATCGCTCCGACCAAAGGTATCAGGGGTTTGGCGCGTACCGCCGGACCCCTGATGCGTATGGGGCGGCAACGCCCGTCCGTCCGCGTAGACCGGTTCGTCGAATCAATCGGTTAGTTCGATGTTCGAAGGAATGGGATGAATTCCCGCGGTCGAAATTTTTCCGCGATTTTCCCCCGGCCGGGAAGCCGGCCCGTGCGCGCCGCCGTGCTGGCGGCGGCCCTTCTCGCGCTCGGCGGATGCGTGCCCCAAGCGGGAGCGCCGCCGCCAAGGGTCGAGACCTCCTCGCCGCCGTCCGTGGCGAAGGCTCCTGTGCCGCCGCCCGCCCCGAAGGCCGACCCGGTGCCCGAAAGACCGGCGCCCGCGGCCGCGGCCGGCGAACCCCGGGACCCCGCGGAGACGGACGAAGCGCCGGTCGTCGTCGGAATCCTGTTGCCGCTGTCGGGAGACGAGCGCGAGCTCGGTCGGGCGATGCTGAGCGGCGCCATGATGGCCGTGTTCGACCACGCCGCCCCCGGCCTCGCGCTCAAGCCCTACGACACCGCGGGAACGCCGGCGGGCGCGGCGGAAGCGGCGGCGGCGGCGCTGAAGGACGGCGCGAGGCTGCTGCTCGGCCCGCTGTTCTCCGACTCCGTCGCGGCGGTCGCGCCCGTCGCCGCGCGCGCCGGCGTCAACCTGCTCGCGTTCACCAACGACCGGGCCGCGGCGGGACGGGGCGTCTTCATCCTCGGCCATCATCTGGAGCCGCAGATCCGCGCCGTCATAGCCTATGCCGGCAGTCGCGGTATCCGTAGCCTGGCCGTCCTGGTCCCGACCGGCCGGTTCGGCGCCCAGGCCGCCGTCGCCGCCGACGCCGCGGCGCGTGAGGCCGGCAT
>JAPPHW010000009.1 GCA_028820945.1 Defluviicoccus sp. | reverse complement strand
GACACGGAAACACCATATCTGGGGAGGCCATCCACATTCTAGGTCAAACTCTTATCATTTAGGACCAATTGAAATTGGCTGCACAAGGCGGCCTCCTGAGTCAAGACGCGACTACCTCGGGCTTCAAGTGTCTTGTGCGCCGTATTAAAATAATTGGGCCGGGAAACCATGGTTGAATTACCTGGATTCGAAGCAAAACTTTGAAAGGCGGCCCCACCTGCAACGGCAGATCACATGTATACCGTTGCCGTGAGCAAACCCGGCTTCATAGTAGACCCCGCCTCGAGCGATCGCGGCTTTTGCAAGACGAATTTACCCTGCGGCTAGAAACACGTTGCCGGAAGTCCTAGGGCACGGCAGTCTGGTCCTATCCCACGTTTCAGCTACTCCCAAATTTACTGCCACATGGCCATCCTTGACGGCTCGGTCACCGAAACCGCACGCCATGCCTCCAGCAAGAGTGACGATGCGCTGGCACTTCATCTCAATCTATTTTGACTGGATTCCTCGGGCCCAAAGATCCCGGAAACTGCCATCCCATCAGCGTTACAGAATTCATCACGGCGCATGAAAGCTCGGCGACATGTCTCTGAACCTGGTCCAAGAACGCGCAGTCGACCTCCGTATCGAACACGTTCTGTTTATTGTCGATAAACAACGGCACGGACGCTCCTTTGCCATCCGGCACCCGCCACGAACCATGGCACAACACATTTCGTATCCGTGAAGCGTCCTTAAGCCGCCTAACCAGAAATTCGAGTTCCTCGGTATTCGCGTTCGGATGATTACGAAACGCTTTCTCATAGTTCACGACGAGATGGCCCAGCGGATCGGTCAAGGCACGCTCCCATGTGCGTGACCACTCCTCGTTAGCGGCGTCAACTTCCGCCGCGTCGTTTGGAGTCGCGGCCGAAAGAGCAAAAATTGCCTTGCCTAGGATCTCTTCCAGGAAGCCGAACGTAGCAATCGCCCGCCCTAGGCTTTCCAAAAATTCTTTCGGATGTCGATGAGTAGGAAATTGGTCGCGAAGCGCGTCCTGTTTAACGATTCGGCCAACCGTTGAAGCGTCTTTCTTCACTGCGACCACCATCTCTTCGGAACTTTACGACGCAAGACCCGGTATCGAACCGCAATAGCTTGTTTTGCAGTTCAAAACCCTGAACGGGTCGGTCTTGGTTCAACCTTAAAACCGAACGTACCAGATCGGCCGCCAACTGTACAGGGCTGCGGAACACCCTCCAGACTTTTTCCTTTTCCACGTGACGGCGCGGCGCGCCGCCGCTATGATCGCGCCATGCCGCATTCAGTCCGGAACAAGGGCGCAAGGCCCCTGCCCCGCCGCGCTCGCCGCGGAGGCGCCCTGTTCGCTGCCACGCTCGCCACCGCGCTGGCCGCCCTCGCCGCGACGGAGTGGGCGCGCTACCAGAACCGCGTCCTCGACCGCGGCCGCGCGGAAATCCTCGCCGCGACCCTCGCCGCCCGCGCCTGGGCCCTCGACAACTGGGTACATTCGGAAGCCCAGGCGTCCGCGATGCGGCCCGCGCCGGGAACGACGGCGACGCCGAGGGCGCTGACTCCGAATCCGGGCGCGATCGACGACCTGTCGCTGCCGTCCGGCGGCTCGGCCGCGCCCTGGGCCCTGACCGCCGATAGCCCCGCCGCGGGATGGCGGACGCGGTATTTCGCGGGCTGGCTTTCCGGAGCCGATCCGGCCGCCGGCGGCGGAGGACCGCCCTACGGCGTCATCGTCGCATCGCCGGTCTCGAGCGAGGCGCGGCGCATCGCGGGGCGCGTTCGCGAATCTCTGGCCCGCCGGGGAGCCGGCTTCGCCGCGCCGGATCCGTCCTCGAACGCCCCGGATCCCGGCGACGTCGCGCTCGCCATCGCCCGCGCCGCGGGCTATGCGCCCGGCGCTCTCGACATCGCGGTTCCGGCCTGGCTCTACGGCGGCATCGAGCCGCGCTTCGCGCTGCGCCTCGCCCGGGCCGGGCAGCCGCCGCCGAACGCGGGAGCCGGCATCGGGTTCGCGGCCGGATCGCAAGTCGCCGCCGACGAGATCTACGCTGACAGCGCGTCGTTCCTCTCGATTTCCGATCGCGGCACCGGGCTCGCCCTGAGCGCGGGGGGGTCCCTGGCCGCCGGAGAGCTGGAGGCCGGATCGCTGGCGGCGGGCGGGAACGTGATCGGCTCGGCCGGCGCGACGATCTCGAACCGGCTGCGGGCCGATCTCCTGGAAGCGAGCCGGCTGGAGACGGCTTCGGGAGCGGCGAAGGCGCGGCAGGCGGTCCTTGCGAACGGCGCGTCGCCGACATCCGTCTCGGTCAACCTGCTTTCGGTGGACGGTGCGGCCGCGATCGCGGTCTCCGCCAGCGCCGATTCCGCCGGGTTCGGCGCGGTCGAGCCGGTGGCCCTGATCGACGTGCGCGGCGACATCTCCATCACCGAGCGCGCCTGGAGCCCGCTCGCCGACGTCGACGCCATGGCCAATTCGGGGCGCTGCTACGGATGCTGAAGGCGGCAAGCGCGCGCGCCGCCCGATCGAAGCGCGGACTCTCCCTGTTCGAGACGGCGGCGACGATCGCGCTCGCGGCGGTCCTCGCCGCCACGCTCGCGGAGCTGTCCGACCGGTTTCGCCGGTCCGCCGTCACCCAGGAGGATGCGAGGACGGTCTCCTTCGCCGCCGACGGCGCCGCTCTCGCGGCCGAAGCCGAGCTGGAGGCCGAGATCGCCTGGACCCGCGCCGCGGCCGGCGGCGCCCGGATCGCGCCGCGCAGCCGGATCGAGGCGGGGCTTAGCGGACGCCTGCCGGCGGCCACGCCGAGCGGGCGAAGCATCCTGTTCGCCTACTACTCGCCGGCGCCGGGCGAGCTTCATATCGCCGCCTGGGCGGGCGGCGGCGACTGGGGAGCCCCGGTTCCCGGGCCGGGCGTCGACCGCATCGGGCGCGTCGGGGTCGGCGGCTGCCCGCCGCGGAACTGGTGCGGGCCGAACCTTCGCTACGACGCGAGCGCGCTGACCGCGGCACTGGGAGCCGCCGCGCCCGCCACAGGAGACATAGCGGCGCTGCGCGCGCTGTCGACGAGGCCTGCCGACGCCGCGCGGCTCGACCCGGGGTCCGGCGCCGCCGCCGAGATGAGCGCGGGACTCGCTGTGACCGGGCGGATCGTCGAGGCCGGCGAAATCGGCACCGCCGCCGCCACGCTGGCCGCCGACCGGGCGCGACTCGGCGGCGATCTGCTCGGCGGCGCGAACCTGGACGTTTCCGGAACCGCGGAGGTCGTCGGCGGCGTCTCGATCGCGGGCGAGATTTCAGCGGACGGGATAGCGGGATTCGGCCGGATAACGTCCGCCGCGACGGTCTCGCTCCCCGCTCTCGACGCTCCGGCCGCGGTGCTGGCGATCGCCGACAGCGCCGCCTCGGCCCTCGCCGCGCTAAGCGCCGAGTGCGCGGCCGACGCGACGCGGCCCGGCGACGATCCCTGCCGGTCGGGGCTGGGCGCGATGGAGGCCCAGTCGCTGGCGGCGGACGGGCTGGAAGCCGAGTCAATCGCGGCCGAGGAGGCGGACACCGCGGCCGGCACGATCAGGGCGACGGGCGACGCGGAATTCGGGCGGCTGGCTCCGTTCGTGCGATTCAGCGCGTCCGAGCTGCGCGTCGAGAGCGGCGCGACCGTCTATGTGGGCTCGTGCCAGGGATGCTGATCCGCCGCTCCCGGCTCGGAGCCGGGCTGTTCGACGCGGCCCTCGGGCTGGCGGTGGCGGCGATCGCCGGCGCGCTTCTGCTGGAAGCCGCCCGCCATTACGCGGCGCGGGCCGGAGCCCAGGCCGACGCGCGGCTCGTCTCGGCCTTCGCCGACCGGGCGCGCGATCTGGCAGTCCGGGACATCACGGGGCTCAGGGACAGGCTCGCCGCGTCCGCTACGCGCGCCGAGGCGATCGCCGAGACGCAGCTGCGGGCCGCGGGGCTGCTTCCGGCGGGGCTGCCGGCGCGCGCGGCCTCCGGAGGAG
>JAPPHW010000326.1:2751-4018 GCA_028820945.1 Defluviicoccus sp. | reverse complement strand
ACAGCCGGTTCTCGTCCTACACCCTGTCGGTGGTGCCGCTGTTCCTGCTGATGGGTCAGTTCGCGACCAAGGCGGGGCTCAACCGGGCCCTGTTCCGTGCCGCCAGCGCCTGGTTCGGGTACATGCGGGGCGGGCTCGCCATCGCTTCCGTCGGCGGCTGCGCGATGTTCGGCGCGATCTGCGGGTCCTCGCTCGCCACCGCCGCGACGATGTCCCAGGTCGCCCTGCCCGAAATGCGGCGCTACCGGTATTCGGACGCGCTTTCCACCGGCACGCTGGCCGCCGGCGGAACCCTCGGCATCCTGATCCCGCCCTCGGTGATCCTGGTCATCTATGCGGTCTATACCGAACAGTCCATCGGCCACCTTTTCCTCGCCGCCCTGATCCCCGGAATTATCGCGACCGTCGGCTACATGATCGTCGTTGCGGTCTATGTGCGGCTTTCGCCGGAATCCGGACCGGCCGCGCCGCGCGCCTCGTGGCGCGAGAAGATAACGAGCCTGCAGGAAATCTGGCCCACGGCGCTGGTCTTCGTGCTGGTGGTCGGAGGGATCTATCTGGGCTGGTTTTCCCCTACCGAAGGCGCGGCGATCGGCGCGGCGGCGGTGGGCTTGCTCGCCGTGACCGTGGGCGGGATGAGATGGCGCGGCTTGCGCGAGTGCCTGGTGGATACCGCCGAGACCACGGCGCTGATCTTCCTGATCCTGATGGGGGCGGAAATCTTCAACGCGTTCCTGGCGCTGACCCAGATGCCGCAGGAACTCGGACAGGTGGTCCTCGGGCTGGAGGCGCCTCCGCTCCTGATCATCGCGGCGATGCTGCTGATCTACATCCTGCTCGGCTGCGTAATGGACGCGCTCGCGATGGTGCTGCTCACCATGCCTGTCTTCTACCCCATCGTGTCTTCGCTCGACCTCGGCCTGACCCCCGATCAGGTCGGCGTCTGGTTCGGAATCCTGGCCCTGATGGCGGTCGAGATGGGGATGATCACCCCGCCCTTCGGCCTCAACATATTCGTCATCAACGCGATGGCCGACGACGTGCCGATGAACCACACCTTCATGGGCGTGCTGCCGTTCGTGCTCAGCGACGTCGTCCGGCTTGCCATCATCGTTCTGGTGCCGGCGACGGCGCTCTACCTGCCGGGGATGATGTAGGCGCCAGCGCCTACCACCGCTCCGTCCAGGGCCGGACCTCGGTCTCGAAGGTCCAGGCGTCGCGGGGTTGGGCGTGGACGGACCAGAAGGTTTCGGCGATGGCGGCGGGC
>JAPPHW010000326.1:0-2651 GCA_028820945.1 Defluviicoccus sp. | reverse complement strand
GCCGCGGTGTCCCAGACCTGGCGGTAGATGCGCGCCGTCATCTCCGCGATCGGCGCGTTGTGCCACGCGCCCGCGTTGAAGACCGCGACCTCTACGGGGCCGATCTCGGCCTCTATGCGGTCGAACATCGCGATCACCGCGTCCTCGTCGCGCGCGTCGCAGGCGATCGGCGTCGCGGTTCCCCCGTCCGCCCGGATGCGCTCGGCGAGCGCCTCGAGCGGCGCGGTCTTGCGCCGGCTCGGCACCGCATGGAACCCGCCCTGGGCGAAGCGCTCGGCGATCGCGCCCCCCAGCGCATCGCCCGCTCCGACGACCAGCGCGACCCCCGCCATCAGAACGGCACCGACATGAAGCCGTGGGTGCCGTCGCAATCGACGATGTCGACCCGCTTGAAGGCGATCCTGAAGCCTTCGCCGTTGGGGCGCAGCCGATGGCGCGCCTCGCCGCCGAATACGCGTCGGCGGTCGTCGCGGTATTCGAGCATCACGAAGGACGAGCGCGTGCGGAGCTCGGCGTCTCCGCCGCCTTCCTCCAGCACCACGTTGCCGATGACATGGCGGGTGCGGACCGGCGGGATCTGGGCCCAGAAGGCGTTGTGGCGGAGCTGGCGGATGCGGACGTCCATCAGTTCCCGGTTCTCGTAGAAGATGGAGAGCCGGTCGACCGGGTTGTCCTGACCGGGTTCCGCCGGCACCCAGTAGATGCCGTCCTCGGTGTAGAGGTCGCGCCAGTCCTCGAAGCGCCGCTCGTCGATCAGCCGCGCCTCGTGGAACAGGAATTCCTCGACCCGGCGCAGCCGGAGCAGCGCCTCGACGCCGCCCGCGGACGAGACGACCTCGCTCATGCAGCCGCCATGTAGCGGCGCCACGCGCCCATCATCGTGCGCATCGGCAGTTCGCTGGTCGCCTTGTCGCGGATGCCGCGATTGCCGAATGCCTCTTCCCGCCCCGACCGGCGCGACAGGTCGATCCATTCCGAGCCCTCGCTGTTGAGCCCGAGCTGCAGCTGCTCGAACACCGCGAGGTCGTCGGCCAGCACCGGCGAGGCCGGCGAATTCGCGGTCGAGACGAACTTGACGGCGGTGTGGAACATCTCCTCCGGCGCGCCCTTGAGGCGGAACACGTAGGAATGGATGTCCGTGCGGTCGACCGAGACCGGCCGGATCACGCGAAGCTGCTGGAATCGCGTGTTGAAGGAGAGGTTGGGGTAGATCAGGTTGTTGAACGTCTCGCGCGCGAAGATCCGGTTCATCCGCTCTTCGCCGTAGGCCGCTTTCATCCGCGCCTTGTATTCCTCGAACACCGGGTCCTTGCGGTCGGGGTCGATGATGCCGCCCCGGTAGAACCCGTCCATGTAGACATGGCCGCCGTCATAGCCGTGGATGTCGGTCGAATCCCACTCGTTGAGCGTGAACCCGTTGGCATTGAACATCTGGATTGCCTGGTCGGCGGTTTCGCCGGCGCCGGTCTCGGCGATGAAGCCCCGCGCCGCCGCCACCGAGGACTGGTGCACGAAGCCCGGATGCACCGTGTCCACCGAATTCTCCATGTGGAGCTTCCAGTTCCCCTCGAAGGTCTGGCGCAAGGGCAGGCCGACCATCTCGACCTCGCCCTCCGGGGCGCGGTCGCAGAAATTGTCGAGCGTGTCCGAGATTTCCCCCAGATACTCGACCAGCGTCGGCCCCTCGGCGGCGAGCGAGGCGAAGACGAAACCCCGGTACGAATCGACGCGCGGGACCGCGGTCATCGAGCGGCGCGCGTCGTCCGTGTCGAACCCGCCCTGGTAGCCGGCCGGCTGGGGCACGCCGAGCACCTTCCCCGCCGTATCGAACGCCCATCCGTGATAGGGGCACACGAGCCGCCGCCCGCTGCCCCTGGGCGGGACGCAGACCGTCATCCCGCGATGCGGGCAGCGGTTGAAGAGCACGCGTATCCCGCCGTCGGTGCCGCGGATCGCCACCACGTCGCGCAGCCCGATGCTCGTGCGTATCCAGTCGCCCGGTTCCCGGATCTGGCTATCATGGCCGACAAGTATCCAGGCCCGGCCGAAGATCCGCTCCATTTCGAGGGCGAAGACTTCCGGGTCGGTGTAGACGCGCCTGTGCACCCGGCCGGTTTCGACCAGGCTCTCGATTTCGGATGTTTCGGGTGCGGTCATCGCGCGCTCCGGGCCTTTTCCAGACAGTACCGACGGGTCGCGCGCCCTGTCAAAACCGGCCTACCCCGCGCGCAGGGAGCCCGTCCGGCGAACCGCCACGACTTCGTAACCGATCAACGCCGCCGCGAGCGCGAGCCCGCCGATATCGGACCATCCGGCGCCCGCGAACGCGCCCGCCGGCAGCAGCAGGGCAAGCCCCGCCGCGCCGAAGCCGACCCGCCGGGCAGGGTCGAGCGGCCGGGTGAAATAGCCGATCACCCCCACCGAGACCAGCCACACGCCGCCCACCGCGGCGGCCGCCGCATGGACGACGGCGAGCGCGCTGCCCTGCATCATGAGTTCGGGCGAGAGCACGAACAGAAACGGCACCACGTAGGCCGACCAGCCGAACATCACCGCCGCCGTCGCGGTCTTGATCGGGTCCGACTCCGCCACCGTTGCCGCGGCGAAGGCGGCGATCGCCACCGGCGGGGTGATCATCGACAGCATGCCGA
>JAPPHW010000134.1 GCA_028820945.1 Defluviicoccus sp. | reverse complement strand
CCGATGATCGAGATCACCACCATCGGCGCGGGCGGCGGCTCCATCGCGCGGGTCGACCGGGGCGGCTATCTGACGGTCGGCCCCGAATCGGCCGGCGCCGATCCGGGCCCCGCCTGCTACGGCCGCGGCAACGACCGGCCGACGGTGACCGACGCCAATCTCGTGCTCGGGCGCATCGACGCCGGCCGCCCCATCGGGGAGGGGCTGGACCGTCTCGACGTCGACGCGGCGGCGGCGGCGATCGGGGAGCATGTCGCCAAGCCGCTCGGGCTCGAAGTCACGCCCGCGGCCGAAGCGATCGTGAAGGTCGCGATCTCCAACATGGCGGGCGCGATCCGGCTGGTCTCGATAGAGCGCGGCTACGACCCCAAGATCTTCGCGGCCATGCCCTTCGGCGGCGGCGGCGCGCTCCATGTCGGCGCGCTGATCCGCGAAGTCGGGCTCGCGAGCGCGCTGATCCCGCGCTTCCCGGGCGTCACCAGCGCGCTCGGCTGCGTCATCGCCGACATGCGCCACGACTTCGTCCACACGATCGACCGGCCGCTCGACGATCTCGATGTCGCGGCGCTCGATGCCGAGATGGCGGAAACCGCGGAACGCGGGCTGGCGCTGCTCCGCCGGTCGGGCGCCGGTCTCGACCGGCTCGACGTCGCGTTCGAGCTCGACATGTCCTATATCGGCCAGACCCACACGGTCCCGGTCGCGCTCCCGGCGCAACTCGCCGGCGGCGCCACCGACGTGTCGGGCGAGATGATCCGGAACGCCTTCGACGCGGCCTACAACAAGACGTACGGGCGGCTGCTCGAAGGGATCGGCGTGCGGCTGCTCTCTCTCAGGACGACGGTCATCGGGGTCCGGCCCAAGTTCGATCTCGGGGTTCTCGGTCCGGCGGCCGGAGCCACGCTCGAAGCCGCGCGCACCGGAGCGCGGCGCGTCTGGTGGGAAGGCGGCTGGCACGAAACGGCGGTTTACGACCGCATCGCCCTTCCCGTCGACGCCGGGATTCACGGACCCGCGGTCCTCGAACAGGACGACGCAACGACCTTCATCGACCCCGGGCTTTCCGCCACCGTCGACCGCCTGGGCAATGTCATCGTCCGGCCGGCGGACTCGATCCAGCATGCCGACGCGGCAAACGAACGACACTCAACCGACGGAGAACACGAATGACAGACGAGCTTCGCGCACCCGCCCTCGACCCCGCGACCCTGCCGGCGGAGGAACGCCAGCCCTACCCCGCGCCGTGGGACAAGGCTCTCGCGGGCAAGTTCCGGACAATTGTCGGCGATGCGCTGGGGCTGACCCAGTTCGGCGTCGGAATGACCCGATTGCAGCCCGGCGCGGTATCGGCGCTCCGCCACTGGCATACCGGGGAAGACGAGTTCATCTACATCGTCTCCGGGGAACCGACGCTGGTCTGCGATTCGGGTGAACAGCAGCTCAAGGCCGGCCACGTCGCCGGCTTCCCCGCCGGCAGTGGGGACGGGCACCGGCTGGAAAACCGGAGCGACAGCGACGCGGTCTACATCGAAGTCGGCACCAGGGCGCATTTCGACCGGGTTCACTACACCGAGGACGATCTGGTCCTCGAAAAGACCGTCCGCCTGCCCGACAGGCGCTTCGCGCGACGCGACGGCACACCCTATTGAGCGCACCGGCGACGGCCCCGCACCCGCCCCTCCGCACCGCGGCGGCCTATGGGCTGTTCGCATTCTGCCTGCCGGTCTGGGGCGTCAACTGGCCGGTGCTGAAGATCGCGCTCGGCTCGATGCCGCCGAACTGGCTCAACTGCGCTCGCATGGGTCTTTGCGCGGTTTGCCTCTTCGCGGCGCTCGGGGCGCTGGGCAGGCTGAAACTGCCCGGCAGGGGGGATATCCCGGCGCTGCTATCCATCGGGGTGATCATGATGGGGATCTTCCCCGCCATGCTCGTAATGGGCCTCGAATTCGCCCAGGCCGGCCGGGCGTCCCTGCTCTCGTTCATCGCCCCGCTGTGGGTGACGCCGGCGGCGATCCTGCTGTTCGGCGAGCGCCTGACCCGCCTCAAGGCGACCGGGCTCGCGTTCGGCGTCGGCGGGCTCGGCGTGATGTTCAACCCGATCGGCTTCGACTGGTCCAGGGGCGACGTGGTCTACGGCAACCTTCTGCTGGTCGGGTCGTCGATGGTGTGGGCAGTCTCGATCCTCCACATGCGGCACCATGTATGGCGCCAGAGCCCGTTCCAGCTCGCCCCCTGGCAGATGCTCGCGGCGACGCTGGTGGCCGCGCTGCTCGGCCTCGTCCTCGAAGCGGGCGAGCCGGTGCGCTGGTCCGCCACGCTGGGCTGGCTGCTGGTCTATGCCGGGCCGCTGGCGACCACGCTCACCGTGCTCGGCATCGTCGCGATCGTCCGCTCTCTGCCGGCGATCACATCCTCCCTGCTCTTCCTCGCGACGCCGGTGGCGGGAATGCTCGCCTCCGCCGCGATCCTCGGCGAGGCGTTGACCGTCACCAACCTCGCCGGGCTCGCCCTGATCGTCGTCGGGCTCGCCGCCGTCGCGGTCGGCGAAACGCGGTGACTTGCCCGCCGCCCGGCGAGATGCGAGTTTCGCGGAACCCGCCACGCGCAAGGAGCTTCGAATGTACGGTTGGAGAGCCCGCATCGGCATGCTGCTGCCCTCGGTCAATTCGGCCGCGGAGCCGCTGATCCAGGCGATAACGCCGGACGGCGTTTCGGTTCACACCACGCGGCTGCGGCTCTCCGGCTCGACCGACGACGACATCTACGGGATGGTCGAGGGCGTGGAGGAGGGGGCGAGCCTGCTCGCCGACGCCGAAGTCGATCTGATCGTCTTCCACTGCACCGCCGCGTCGATGTTCCGGCAGGGCTTCGACGACGAGATCATCGAGCGCATCGAGAAGAAGACGGATACGCCCGCCACCTCGACCTCGAAGGCGGTGATGGACGCCTTCGCCACCCTGGGCGCCCGCCGGATCGTGCTGACCACCCCCTACACCCAGCAAACCAACGACCGCGAGGTGGCCTATCTCGAAAGCCACCAGATCTCGGTGCTGAGCGAGACCGGGATGGGAATCTCGGGCAGCGGCACGCAGATGATCGCGGTCGAGCCCGGCGAGTGGTACCGCAGGGTGAAGCGCCAGAGGCACGACGAGGCCGACGCCTATTTCATCTCCTGCACCGCGATCCGGGCCGCCGAGGCCATCGAGCCGCTCGAACGCGATCTCGGCAAGCCGGTCGTGACCAGCAACCAGGCGATGGTCTGGCACAGCCTCAAGCGGCTCGAAATCCACGATCCGGTGCCGGGCTACGGAAGGCTGATGGACACGCTGGGCAGCGCCTGAATCCCCGCGCATGAACAAGTACGGCGATCTCTGCCCGGCGGACGCGCGCCCCGACCTCCATTTCGATCTGCCGGGACTGGACTATCCCGCTCGGATGAACGTGGCCGAGGTGTTGCTCGAAGGCGCGATGGAAGCTGGCTGGGGCGGGCGCATCGCCTATTTCCACCGCGACGAAGCAATTACCTACCGCGAGCTCCGCGCCTCGATTCACCGCCACGCGGCGGCGCTCCGCGTGCTCGGCGTCCAGCCGGGGGACAGAGTCGTGGTGCGGATCGCCGACACCCCGGCGCTGGTCTATGTGCTGCTGGCCGCGCACGCCATCGGCGCCGTGCCGATCCCCACCTATGTCCAGCTCCGTGCCGAGGACCTCGTCTACCGGCTCGAGGACTCAGGCGCCCGGTTCGCGGTGGCGAGCGCCCAGCAGCTCGACGAGATGGAGGCGGCGGTCGCGGCGACGCCGGGCGTGACCCTCGCCGTCGCGGACGCGGATGCGGACGGACGCTTCGCCTCGCTGCCGGCCCTGTTGCCCGAAGCGGAAGCGAAGGTCGAATATTACGACAGCCACGCGGAGGAGCTCACTCTCATCGTCTACACATCGGGCTCCACCGGGCGCCCGAAGGGGGCCTGTCACTGCCACCGCGACCTGATCGCTTCGGCCGATTCCTACTGGAAGCACTGCGTCGACCCGTCCG
>JAPPHW010000155.1 GCA_028820945.1 Defluviicoccus sp. | reverse complement strand
TCCACCATGTAGTTGCCCGAGGGGTGCTGGCGCAGCAGGTCGCCCGAGCGGTAGAAGCCGTCATTGGTGAAGGCGCGCGCGTTGTGCTCTTCGGCGGCGAAATAGCCCCTGAGCGTGTAGGGCCCGCGCACGCAGAACTCGCCCACCTCGCCGAACGGCACGACATTGTCCTCCTCGTCGAGCAGCATCACCTCGTCGTCCGGGCACATCGGCTGGCCCACGGTCTCCAGCTGCGCGTCCTCGCTGTCGGTCCGCTTGACGAACATCAGCGTGCCCTCGGCCATGCCGAAATTCTCCTGCACGAACGCGTTGGGATAGACCTCGCGCATCCTCCGCTTCACCTCCGGCTGGAGCCGCTGGCCGCCGCTGCCGATCATCCGCACCGAGGACAGGTCGAAATCGGCTGCCGCCGGATCGTTGATCCAGCCGATATGGAGCGCCGGCACGCCGATGACATGGGTCACGCGGTGCTTCTCGATCGTCGCGAAGGCGTCCGGCGCGCGGGCGCTGGTGGACAGCACCACCGCCGCGCCGTTCATCAGGTAGCCCTGCAGCCCGGGGCAGGCGAGCGGCAGGTTGTGCGCGATCGGCAGCACGATCAGCAAGCGAGAGTCCGGCGTCACCTCGGTCTCCCGCGCCGCCTGTTTCGAGTTGTAGGCGTAGTCGTTGTGGGTGCGCGGGATCAGCTTCGGAATCCCGGTGGTGCCGCCGGAAAGCTGGAACACCGCGGGGTCCGTCGGATCGATTTCGATTTCCGCGAGCGCGTCCCCGTCTAGCGCCGGCGGCCGCTCGATCAGCTCGTGCAGAGACAGCGAATCCCCCGTCGCCTCGCCCATGACGATGAGATGTTCCAGCCCGTCGTTCTCCGCCCGGACCCTGGACGCCATCTCGCGGTAGTCGAAGCCCCGGATGACGTCCGGGATGACGCAGGCTCTCGCGCCCGACAGCGCGACGAACTGGCTTATCTCGGCGAAGCGATGGGTGACCAGGGCGGCGATCGGGATGCAGCCCGCCTTCTGCAACGCCACGTAGAGCACCGCGAACTCCCGGACGTTGGGAAGCTGGATGACGACGCGGTCGAGCGGCCGCAGCCCAAGCTCCACCAGGTTGAGGGCGAGGTCGGTCGACAGCCGGTCGAGCTCGCCATAGCTGTACTGGCCGGTCTCGTCGATCGCCGCGACGCGGTCGGCGAATTTCTCCAGGCAGGGCCGCAGCTCGTCGCGCAGCGAACGATCTTCCCAATAGCCCTTCTCGCGATAGGCCTTCTGGAATTCCGTCGGGTAGGGGACGACGCCTTCGAGCATGACGGGCTCCGGTACGGCTCAGGTGACGGCGGTGAAGCCGCCGTCGATGACGACGATGTGGCCGGTGACGAACCTGTTGCCTTCGATGAGGCCGAGCATGGTCTCGGCGACGTCCTCGACGGTGGCGACCCGCTTGAGCGGCGTATACCGCGCGCGCCGCGCCATCAGCCCCTCGTAGTTCTCCGCCAGCGTGCGCTCCATCCACTCGCCCTCCATCCAGCCGGGCGCGACCGCATTGACCCGGATATCGGGTCCGAGCGCGCCCGCGAGGGTCTGCGTCAGGTTCGCGACGGCGGCCTTGCTGGCCGCGTAGGGCAACGGTTGCGGGCCCGGCCGCAGCCCGGCGATCGAGCAGGTGTTGACGATCGAGGGATCGGACGATTTGCGGAGCAAGGGCACCGCGGCGCGGGTCACCTGGAACAGGCCCCGCACGTTGACCGCGAAAACGCGGTCCCAGGCATCGAGATCGACCGCCTCCATGTCTTTCGGCTCGGTGTCGATCGTGGTGCCCGCGTTGTTGATCAGCACGTCGAGGCGACCGAAGGCATCCCCGCAGGACGCAAGCATCGCCCCGACCTCGCCTTCGTCGGCGACGTTGCACCGGATCGCGAACGCTTCCGCGCCTTCCGCCGCGCAGGCGGCCGCCGTCTCCTCGGCGCGTGTCTTCGAAGAGGCATAGTTGACCGCGACATCGTACCCGGCCCGGGCGAGCGCCACGGCGGCCGCAGCCCCGATTCCGCTGGACGAGCCGGTGACCAGCGCCTTCCGCCGCTCTTCGCTCATGCAGGGGCTCCAGGATCCGACAGGGGGCCGAGACGAACGCCGCCCCGCAGTCTTCCGATTCAGCGGGTCGCGTTCAACCCCGGCGCCGCCGCGCCGGGTTCCGCCCGCGATTCCCGGTAAGCGCGTTCATCAGCTCGCCATAGGTCGCGGAGAGCTTCGCCCCGGGGCTTTCCGGATCGACGGCACATTTCTCGCACATGTTGAGACTGGTATTTCGGGCGGGGTTGACGCTCATCGCGCCGGAGAGCAGCGCGCGTTCCTCGTCGGTCTCGGGCCGTACGGGCTCGTCGCCCTCGACGAGGCGGCGTATCGCTTCCTCGTCGCCGTCCGCCCGGCGCGACAGCATCTCGAAGGCCGCGCCTTCGAAAGCGGCGACGCCCGCGTAATGCGCTTCGACGCAGCAGACGGGAAAGCCGAGCAACCGCGCTTCCTGCTCCACCGTCGGGCGGGCGCCGTCGCCGAGTTCCCTGAGTTCGTCCGCCGTGGCGCGTGCCTTCGTCACGTAATGCGCCCGTCCCTCCGTGAGCCCCTTGCGCATCCTCTCGGCGAACCAGTCGGGCAGGTCGGGCGAGGACCGCCTGGCCTCCCAGTACGGGCCGGCGACGACGTAGAGCCCGTTCGACGCCGCGAGCTCCAGCACCGCGGCATGCCACCCTTCGTGGTCGAAGCCGCGCCCCGACACGTAGACCGGTTTGAGCCCGGCCATCATGGTGACGAAGTCGATCGCTTCCTGCCCGGCGGTTCCGCGGACGTAGTTGTCGGCCCAGTCGATCTTCGCGGCGTAGAGCTTCTTCAGCGCCGAGCGCAGCCTGGGCTTGTTGTCGAGCTTCATGCGCGTGCCCTTCGCCGCCGGTTGGGCGGTCCGGCGGTCCTGAGCAGCGCGATCAGCGGAATCGTCGCGAGCGCCGCGATGGCGATCGCATGGAAGTCGTTGGTGAAGCCGATCGCCTGGGCCTGGCGGAAGATCTCGCCGTCGAGCGCGGCGAGTCCGGACGGCGAGGAGAGGTCCCAGGCCTCCGGCAGGTAGGGTGCGTGGGCGCCTTCGGCATAGGGGTCGACCCGCGCGGAGATCTCGCCGTGCGAGACCGCGCGGGTGCGGGCCAGGATCGCGACCACGATGGAGACTCCGACGCCGGAACCGTAGTTCCGCGCCAGGCTGGTGAGCGTCGAGGCCTCGGTCCGGTGCCGCGCGGGCAGGGTTTCGAAGGAAATCACCGTGAGCGGCACCCAGATGAAGCCGATACCGAGCCCGTTCACGAACGCCGCCCAGGAGACATCGTAGAGATCCACATCGGCCGAAAACGTCGACAGGTAGTATGACGAGACCGCCACGCAGGCGAAACCGAGCGCGGTCACGATCCGCCCGTCGACGTAGCGCACCATCCAGCCCGCCAGCAGCAGCGAGGCGAAGGTGCCGAGCCCCCGCGGCGCCATCACGAACCCCGCCGTCATCACGGGAAGCCCGCGCAGCACCTGGAGGAACATCGGCAGGATGACGTTGAGCGCGAGCACGCAGACGCCGAGCAGGAACATGAAAAAAAGGCCGAGCACCAGGTTCCGGTCGGCCAGGATCCCGCGCGATATGAACGGGTTGTCGGTGGTCAGCGAGTGGACGGCGAAGATGTAGAAGCCGATGACGACGACCGCCGCCTCGACGACGATCTCGGTCGATTCGAACCAGCCCTTTATCTCGCCCCGATCCAGAAGAAGCTGGAGCGCGGCGAGCGCGCAGGCGAGCGCCACGAAGCCGAACAGGTCGAAAGGGCGTTCCTGCTTCGCCGCCGTCTCGCGCATGAACGCCGCGCCCAGCGCCAGAGCCGCAATCGCGAACGGGATGCCGATGAAGAAGATCCACTGCCAGCCGTAGTTCTCGGTGACGAACCCACCGACGACGGGGCCCATCACCGGCGCGAACATCACGCCCGTGCCCCAGATCGCGAGCGCCGAGCCGT
>JAPPHW010000038.1 GCA_028820945.1 Defluviicoccus sp. | reverse complement strand
TCGCCGGTCTTGAAATAGCTGTACATCGCCGCGCCCTCGGGATCGGCGAGCCCGATGGTCACGTCCTTGTTGTACGACTTGAGCGACTGGCTCACGCCCGCCAGCGTGCCGCCGGTGCCGATCGCGCAAATGAAGCCGTCCACCTTGCCGCCGGTCTGGCGCCAGATCTCCGGCCCGGTCGATTCGATGTGGCCGCGATAGTTAGCCGGATTGTCCCACTGGTTGGCCCAGATGACGCCGTTGGGCTCGGTGTCGGCGAGCTCCTCGGCGACGCGTTCCGAGACCCGGACGTAGTTGCCGGGATCGCGATAGGGTTTGGCCGGGACCAGCCGTACCTCCGCGCCGCAGAGCCTCAGCATGTCGATCTTTTCCTGGCTCTGCGTCTCGGGCATCACGATCACCGTGCGGTAGCCGCGCGCGTTGCCGACAAGGGCGAGCCCGATACCGGTGTTCCCCGCGGTGCCTTCGACCACCACACCGCCGGGCTTCAGCACGCCACGCTGCTCGGCGTCGCGGATCATGAAATAGGCCGCGCGGTCCTTCACCGACCCGCCGGGGTTGAGGAACTCCGCCTTGCCGAGGATCTCGCAGCCGGTAACCTCCGAGGCCTTGTTGAGCCGGATCAGGGGGGTATTGCCCACCGTGCCCGCGAAGCCCGCGCGGCGGTCGTCGTCGATGATCCGGAAATCGAAATTCGTCATACCCGACTCTCTGTATTTTCAGCTGGACCGGCTGTCCGCCGAAGGCGTGTCCGGCCGGTTTTCCGCGGGAGGCGCCTCCACGGCGTCGTCGCCGCTCTCCAGCGCCTCCAGCCGAGCGCGCAGCGCCGCGATCTCGCCCGACAACGCATCGAGCGCCTTGGCGGTCGGATCGGGAATGTCGGCCTGCGGCGTGCCGTAGGCGTGGAAAGCGGTGGCGGGTTCGCCGACCTGGCGGGGCAGCACCTGCTTCGCCGGAATGCCGACCATGGTGACGCCGGCCGGCACGTCCTTCAGCACCACCGCGTTGGCGCCGATGCGCGCGTTCTCGCCCACCGTGACCGGACCCAGAACCTGGGCGCCCGAGCCCACGATGACCCCGTTCTCCAGCGTCGGGTGGCGCTTCTCCCGGGCCAGCGAAACGCCGCCCAGCGTCACCCCGTGATAGAGCGTCACGTCGTCCCCGACTTCCGCGGTCTCGCCGATCACGCAGCCCATCCCGTGGTCGATGAAGACGCGCCGCCCGAGCTTTGCCCCGGGATGGATCTCGATACCCGTGAGCACGCGCCCGACATGGGAGATCAGCCGACCGATCAGGCGGAGCCGCGCCCGCCACGCGGCGTGCGCGAGGCGGTGGAACAGGACCCCGTGCAGTCCCGGATAGCAGAACACGATCTCGAGCCGCGACCGGGAGGCCGGATCGCGTTCGGCGATCGCGTCGATGTCTTCCTTCAGCCGCTCAAGTCCGAACATGGCGGGCTCCCGCAGGGCGCGCAGAGGTGCAGAAAAACTGGTAAGCGCGTCGCATCCGGTCAAGGCGGTCCCTCGACAGCGCTTCGGTCGCGTCCGCATACTGCGGGCCGGATGGCAATCCCCGACCGTGCCGCACCCGAAGCTCTCGACGCTCTTCTCGACGAAGTGCGGGGCTGCCGCGTCTGCGCGGCCGAACTGCCGCTCGGACCGCGCCCGGTGCTTCGGGCGTCCGCGACGGCGCGGCTCTTGCTGATCGGCCAGGCGCCCGGCACGAAGGTGCACGCGAGCGGCATGCCGTGGACGGATGCGAGCGGCGAGAGGCTGCGCGACTGGCTCGATCTCGATTTCGCAACCTTCTACGACGAGAGCAGGGTTGCCATCGTGCCCATGGGGTTCTGCTATCCCGGCGTGTTGCCGCGCGGCGGGGACAAGCCGCCGAGGCCCGAATGCGCGCCGCTCTGGCATCCCCGGGTCGCCGCCGCGCTGCCGAGGATCGCGTTGACCGTGCTGATCGGGCAATACGCGCACGCCTGGTATCTCGGCGAGCGAAGGCGCCGAACTCTCACCGAGACCGTCGCCGCGTGGCGCGCCTACCTGCCGCGCTTCTTCCCGATCCCGCATCCGAGTTGGCGCACGCGGGGCTGGCAGGCGAAGAACCCCTGGTTCGACGCGGAGCTCCTGCCCGAGCTGCGCCGCCGGGTCCGCGCGCTGCTCGACTCCGCCTGAGGTCTCGTGGCGCCGGCGAAATATTCGGGCCTGATCGTCGGCACGCTGTGGATGATCGGGGCGTCGGCGTTCTTCGCGCTCACCTATGTCACGGTGCGCGAGCTCGCCCAGACGATGTCGGTCTTCACGCTGGTCTTCATCCGTTGCGTCTTCGGCATCCTGGTGCTCGTGCCGTGGCTGCTCCGAAACGGGCGCGGCGCGCTCAAGACCCGCCGCTGGAAGGTCTACGCGATCCGCGCGGTGACGACATATACCGGCATGGTGACCTTCTTCTACGGTCTCCGCACGGTCGAGCTCGCGGACGCCAATGCGATCCAGTTCACCGGGCCGTTCTTTACGGTGATCCTGCTGCAGATCTTCGTCGGCGAACGGGTAGGGCTGGATCGCTGGATCGCGATCTGCTTCGGCTTCGCCGGCGCGCTGCTGATTGTGCGTCCGGGGTTCGAGGTGGTCGTGCCGGCGATGCTCGGGATCGTCTACACCGCCTTCGCCTACGGCGCGTCCAACGCGGCGACCCGCGCGCTGTCCACCACCGAGGACAAGAACGCGGTCGTCTTCTACATGTTCGCGATGATGCTGCCGCTGTCGGTCGGCCCGGCGATTTACGACTGGACGACGCCCGGCCTTTCGGACCTGCCGCTGCTCGGCTTCTTTCTGCTCATCGGCTATTTGTCGATCCACTGCGTGACCCGCGCCTACGTCCACGCGCCGGCGGCGGCGCTGACACCGGCCTACTACGCCCAGCTCCCGATGGTCTCGGCGATGGCATATGCGTTCTACGGCGAGGTTCCCGACGCGCTCACCTGGGTCGGCGCGGCGGTGATCTGCGTCAGCGGTTACTGGATCGCACGCGGCGCCCGCGCCGAAAGGTAAGGTTCAGGGACCGGCCTCGGCCTCGATCCGCTCCATGTCCTCGTCCGACAAACCGAAATGATGGCCGATCTCGTGGATCAGCACGTGGCGGATCACATGGATCAGGTCCTCGCCGGTCTCGCACCAGTAGTCGAGCATCGGCCGGCGGTAGAGGAAGATCATGTCGACTTCCTGCCGCGCCCCGGCCGCGCCGCGCTCGCCGATGGGAATGCCGGAGTAGAGGCCCATCAGCTCGAACGGGGATTCCAGTTCCATGTCGCGCTCGGTCTCGGCGTCGGGGAACTCGGCCACCTGGATCACCACGTCCCCGGCGAGGCCGCGGAACGTGCCCGGCAGCGACTCGAGCGCCTCGCGGGCGATGGCGGCGATGTCGTCGAGGCTCGGCGCGCGTGCGATGGGGACCATCATGGTCCGGTGATAGCGCGGCTTGCCCCCGCCGCCAAGCCGATGCACCCTCTGGGTTCGCGACAGGAGGGCGGCATGGCGGACAGACTGGAGGGTGCGGAACGGGCGGCGGCGCTTGCCTCGCTCGACGGATGGGAGGAGGTCGAAGGGCGCGACGCGATCGGAAAGTCCTTCGCCTTCGCCGATTTCAACGCGGCGTTCGGCTTCATGGGCCGGATCGCGCTCGCCGCCGAGAAGGCAGACCACCACCCGGAATGGTTCAACGTCTACAACCGGGTCGAGATCACGCTGTCGACCCACGACGCCGGCGGTCTCAGCCAGCGCGACATCGACCTGGCGAAGTTCATCGACGGGATCGCGGGGTAGGCAAGAGCCCGCCCGGCTACTCCGCCGCCTCGTTGTCCTCGATCGCCCGGTCGCGGTCGTAAGCGCCGAAGGTTGGCTTGTAGCTCTTGTCGTCGAGGAACTGCTTGATGCCGTTGGCGTAGGCGTTCTCGCGGTCGCGCTGCTTGATCTCGGCGCCCTTGGCCGCGAGGTAGTCGAACGCCTGGTCGTCGTTCATCGTCCGCACCGCGCGGATCGCGTGCTTGGT
>JAPPHW010000462.1 GCA_028820945.1 Defluviicoccus sp. | reverse complement strand
AACCCGATTCCAGCATCGTGAAACCGGCGCACATCCACATCACCAGCGCGCCCCAGATCAGGAAGGAGAAACTGTTCAGAACGAACTGGGTTTCCTCGCCGACGGCGGCGAGCGCCCGGTCCGGAACGAGCAGCAGCAAAGCGCATACCGGAACCGCCGCCGCCATGGCCATTCCGCCGCGCCGGGCTCGCGTCGCTACCCGGTTCGGCCCCCGGCCGCTCTCGATCCGTCTTGCGCCATTCGACATGATAATTCATGTCCTTTCGTTCGAATTGGCAATACGAGCTCTCGCCTTCACCCGATTTTCCGAGGAGACGCCTGAATCGATGCGCGAATCCGGGGACTCAGCATTTATAAGCCCCCGACCGGCCCGCGATCAACCGCTAACGCCGCTGCTCGCGCGCGGAGGGGCTTCGCCGTTTACCGGGCCCAGATGGAGATGTCGGCAAGATAATCGCGCGTCGACCGGTCGAGCGGATAAAACAACACCCCGTTCCGGCCGAACCAACGACTGTAAACCTGTTCGTAGCGCCCGTTGAACTCCCGTACTTCCGCGAACATGTCGATCAGGGTCCGGTTGACCAGATCCCTCCAACGGCTGTCGTCTTGCGGCAGGACGCAGGCGAGACTTTCGGTCGCCAGCGGCCGGGTCCTCGGCAGGAGCACGACGCTGCGCCGCGGCTCGCTGCGTTCGGCCAACCCCAACAGCACGACCCCGACATTGGCGACGCCGTCGACCTCGCCCTTCTCCAATCCGCGCATCGCATCGCCCATGTTGGGATAGTCGCGCAGAGTGGCGGCCGGCAGGCGATCCTTGAGAACGGCCACGGTGGTCGTGTTCTTGACGACGCCGATCTTCAACCGTCCGACATCGACGACCTCCCCGGCCTTGCCGCGATACACCATCACACGCGTGCCGTCGCGGAAGAATGGGAGCGAAAAATCCACCAGCGATTCCCGGCCCCAAGTCGGAGTCGTGATGCCGCAGACGATGTCCAGCTCGCCCTCGGCCACCCGCTGAAGGCGATCGCTCGGCGTAACTTCGGAGAGCTCGACCCTGACCGAACGGTTCAGCGCCTTCTCGGCGGCCGCGCGGATCTCCTGGAGCAGGTCGACGGAAAACCCCTTGAATTCTCCGGACGCCAGTTTCTGGGCGAAGGGGGCCGCGTTGGCCCTCGTGCCGGCCCGGATCGTCCCGTCGCGGGCGATGCGGTCCAGAACGCTCTCCGCGGCGACCGCTCCGGAAACGCCGCCCATCAGCATGGCGCCTGCAACGGCCGCCGCCGCCAGCGGCGCGCATGGCGGTATCGTGATTCGCAGCTTCAAACCCGGCCCTCCCGTTGGCCGCCGGGTCGGTGCTCGCCCGTCCCCGGCTCGACGACGGTTTCCGCCCGGAAGCCGCCCGGCCACCCGGTGTCGAATCCGTATCGACTTACTATTTGAACCTCGGGTCGAAATTGTCAACAATGGCGGGGATTTGATACCGCTGCCCATGCGGCGCGGCGCGGAAGATATTTGCGCATCTGCCAACCCGACGGAGAAACCCTGACCGTGCCCTGCGGCATTAGCGATACCGTGGCCGTCCACGCGCCGGTGTCCGAGGTCGGGCCCCCGGACATGTCCAGCAGCTACGATGCGTACATTTCCTCGGGCCTCTACGATCGCCGATATCCGGCCCCGAACAGGCGCACGCTTCGAAGGCTTCTTCGCCTGATGCCGGCCGAAGGCCGCTTTATGGATTTCGGCGCAGGCACCGGACGCTATACACTGCCGTTGCTGGAAAACACCGGGGCGACCGGCGTGGCCTACGATGTCTGTCCGACGGCGTGCCGCATCTTGACCGAGCGCCTGGAGCGTTTCATAGGCGACGGGCGGCTGGATGTCAGGAACGGGAATTTGAGCGAAATGGTCGGTGCGTTTCGACAAGGCTTCGACCTCGCGCTTCTGGCGTTCGGCGTTGTCGCCCATGTCGCGGGACGGGGCGAACGGGTGAGACTGCTCGCCGCGATTCGCGACATGCTGAAGCCGGGAGGCGCGCTGGTGCTCAGCGTGCCCAACGCCAGGCGCCGGTTCCGCGCGGAACAGCGCGCGGCGGCCCCGCTCGTACGCGACGGCGTGCTGGAGCCGGGCGACGTTCTGTACGAGCGCAGGTCGGACGCCGACACCATCGAGATGTTCTATCACCTCTTCTCGCCGGAGGAGGCCCGGTCGGAGTTGTCGAGCGCCGGATTCGGCGTTGCGAGCATGGAGCCGGAGAGTCTGCTCCCGGAGACCGCGGTCGTCACGAACTCGCTGCTGGGCCGCCTGGACGATCTGGTCTGCGAAGCGATTCCCGTGGCCAGCGGATACGGTTTCCTCGTCGTGGCCCGACCGTGAAGGACGTTCGTTTGTCCAAAACGGCCCGCGGACGATCCGTGATTTCCCGCGTCGGCGTTCTGTTCCTGGCGGTTGCCTGTTGCCTGGCGGGCGCGGTACCGGCGATGGCGGACCGGCTGGACGAGATCCGCGCGAGGGGCCACCTGATCGTCGGTGTAAAAGGAGACTACCACCCCTTCGGCGTGCGCGACGATACCGGCAAACTGGTCGGATACGACATCGACGTCGCGCACGGTCTGGCGGAAGCGGTGGGCGTGCCGGCCCGGCTGATTCCGGTAACCAGCGCGAACCGGCTGCAGAAGCTTGCGCGCGGCGAGATCGACGTGGTGGTCGCGACACTGGGCGACAACCGCAGCCGGCGCCGGCTCGTCACCATGATCGAGCCCCAATATTACGGCGACGGCGCCAATGTCCTGCTGAGGACGGGTTCGGGCATCACCACCTGGGAGAGTTTGCGCGGCCGGACGCTTTGCAGCGTGCAGGGTTCGCTGTGGAACCGCCCGGCCAACGAGCGCCTGCTGGTGGAGACGGTTTCCCTTAACTCGACGCGGGAAGCGGCCCTCGCGTTGCGGAACGGCCACTGCGTCGGCTGGCTGTACGACGAAGTCAATCTGCTGAGCGCCCTGGCCAGCGGAGACTGGGACGGCTTCGAGGTGACGCTGCCCACCCGCTTCGTCGCGCCGTGGGCGATCGCCATCCGAAAGGAAGAAGCGGGAGGGCGCCTCGACCGCCTGCTGGGCGACAAGGTCGCATCCTGGCATCGCGACGGGTACCTCCAGGAGTTGGAGAAGAAGTGGAAATTGCCGCCATCGCCCTATCTCCGGCACGCCCGCGAGGTCTGGCAACGGAAGGACGGGGCGGGCGAATTCGTCTGCCGCCGCGACGATGACGGCAACTGGCCGCTGGAATGCCGCGAACGCGCGCTGGTGACCAGCCAGGAGCTCGGCGGCCTTACGGCAATATCCATGGCTTTCAAGGAATCGACCGGGCTCGACCTCAGCCCGGTTTACGATCCGCTCGACAGGAGCAAGTTCCTTTATGGCCTGTTCCTGACGGTCGCGCTGTCGGTGCTGACCGTTGTGGGGAGCGTCGTCTTCGGCGCGCTGTTCGGATGGGTGATGCACCGGCGGATCGCCGTCGCGGCTCCGTTCCTGCACGCGTTTTGCGCGGTGCTCCGAATGACGCCCCCGCTGTTGCAGCTCTACGTCGTCTTTTTCGGCATCGGGGGAATTCTGTTCGCATACGGGTTTACGCTCGATGCGTTTTCGCTCGCGGCCGCGGTGTTGTCGCTCTACGCCGCTTCCAGCAACGCGGTGTCTTTCTCGCTCGCGGCGGACGTGGCGGCGCGGGACGGCGGCAGTCTCGGATTTTCGTTGAGCGAGCTTCGCCGGGCGTTCGATCTGTGCCAGGCCGCGATAGCGGGCAATTCGATCAACATCGTCAAGGCGACCGGCATGGCGAGCACCTTGGCCCTCCCGGAGCTGGTGCATGCCAGCACGGCGATCATTGCCGAAAAAGGCAATGACGGCGTGATGATGAACCTGCTGCTGCTTTGCTACTTCGCTCTGGTTTTCGCCACGATTTGGCTGCTCCGCGGCTGGGAGCGGAGGGCGCAGCAAGCGTAACGATGCCCGATGTCGTCGACATTCTGATCACCTGGACGCCCTATCTGGCG
>JAPPHW010000342.1 GCA_028820945.1 Defluviicoccus sp. | reverse complement strand
CCGGTGGTCACCGAGCTGGTGCGGAACGGCGTCATCGCCATCACCGAGGAGATGAAGACCAACCTCACCCGCACCGCTTACAACATGATCATCTACGAGGCGCTCGACTTCACCGTGGGGCTGTTCACCGCGAAGGGTGAGACGGTGTCGATCGGGCTCGGGCTGCCGATGTTCATCCGCGGCATGGCCGAAACGGTGAAGGCCAAGCTGCGTCATTTCGGCGACGACATCGGGCCGGGCGACATATTGCTGACCAACGATGCCTACATCACCGGCAGCCACCTCAACCACCTGACGTTCTCGATGCCGGTCTTCGACGACGGCGAGCTGGTCGGGTTCGCGGTCTGCATGGCGCACTGGCCGGATATCGGCGGCACGCTCGACGGCATGACGACCGACATCTATTCGGAAGGCCTGCAGATTCCGATCCTCAAGTACCGGCGGGCCGGGGTCGTCAACCAGGACCTGCTCGACATCCTCAGGATGAACGTGCGCCTGCCGGACCGCGCGATGGGCGATTTGCGCGCCCAGCTCACCGCGATCTCCACCGGGGAGCGGCGCTTCCTGGAACTCATCCGCCGCTACGGCCGCGAGGAAGTCCTCGACAGCATCGCCACGATCATGGACCAGTCCGAACGGGCCGCCCGGGCGCGAACGCTCGCGATACCCGACGGTGTCTACGAGGCCGAGTCCTTCATGGACGACGACGGCGTCGACATCGCGCAACCGGTTCCCATCCGGGTCAGGGTGATCGTCGACGGCGAGAGGATGACGGTCGATCTCTCCGACGTCTCGGAGCAGGTCAAGGGCTTCTACAACTCCGGCGTCTCCACCGGATTCGCCTGTTCCCAGGTCGCCTTCAAGTGTCTGACCTCGCCCACCGACTACCCGATCAACGATGGCAGCTTCCGCAACCTCGACGTGGTCGTGCCGATGGGCCGGATCGTCAGCGCCGAGAAGCCGGCGCCGATGCGCTGGTGGATGACGTTTCCGATGACCATCGTCGACACGGTATTCAAGGCGCTGGAACCCGCGATCCCGGACCGCATCGTCGCGGGACACCACGCCGACCTGATCATCGGAATGCTGAACGGCGTCAATCCGAGAACGTCGGAGTTCTATATCGCCTTCATCGGCCCGACCGGCGGCGGCTGGGGCGCGAAACAGGCCGAAGACGGCAACAGCGCCACGATCTGCATGAACGACGGCGACACCCACAACAGCCCCGTCGAGCAGCTCGAAGCCAAGTACCCGCTGTTGTTCGAGTCCCACGCGCTGCGTCCCGATTCCTGCGGCGCCGGTCGCCGCCGCGGCGGGCTCGGAATCGAGAACGTCGTGCAGGCGCGCGCGCCGCTCACCGTCAACACGCAGATCGACCGCGTGCATTGCGCGCCCTGGGGGCTCGCCGGCGGCGGCGATGCGCTGGGCAATTCGGTGGCGCTCCGCCGCGACGGCGCGTGGCGGGAGGATTTTCCCAACGCCAAGGTGTTCACCGCCCGCCTCGGCCCGGGCGAAGCCTTCGCGCTCCGTTCCGGCGGCGGCGGCGGATTCGGCCCGGCCCTGGAACGCCCGATCGAGGCCGTCGCGCACGACGTCCGCCAGGGTTACGTCACCCCGGAGGCCGCGTTCCGGCACTATGGCGTGGTCTGCGACGCGGCGACGCTGGCGGTGGATATCGAGGCATCTGAGAAGATCCGCGCCGCCAAGGCGACGCTCGCCGAGGCCGGCGATACCTAAAGCAATATCCGACCGGACGCGGTTGCAACCGGCGCCCCCCTCACCCTGACCCTCTCCCCACGGGGGAGAGGGGACTCGCTTGGCGACCCCTCCTTGCCTTCTCCCCTCCCGCTTGCGGGAGGGGTTGGGGGAGGGTGGGGCGCCGGGTACAGACCCGATAAGGTCGGAAGATGCCCTAAAACCCCGCCTGCGAGGCGGGCTTGATGGCGATCGCGAAGCTCGCTCCGGTGCCGCCGCAGCAGGGGCAGGCTATCGAATCGAAGATCTCGCGGCGGCGCTCCGGCGCGATGTCGGTGTCGGCCAGCAGCTCCTCCACCTGGCGGCGGATCGCCGAGTGGATCGGGTCCGGCGGGTCCCCGTCGGCGGCGGGCGGGGCGTCGTCGGGCGGGTGTCGTTCGGCCTCCCTGGCGGCGCGGTAGAGGGCGCGGAACGGGCCGGTGAGGTTCAGATAGCGCCGGTCGTCGATCCCGCCCGCCATGGCGTTTCAGTTCTGCGGCGCTCCGGGGTGGATCACCACGCCTTCCAGCTTCTCGACATAGCGCAGGAACCGGTACTTGTCCTCGATTCCGTCGGTCGGCTTGCGGTCCTCCCACGCCCACGGATGCTTGCCCGGTTCGATTTTGGCGACGAGGTAGCCCATCTCGCCATCGTCGAGCATCGCCGCGAAGCGCTCGGCCAGCGTCTCCGGGTCGCTCGCCGTCTCGCAGTTGAGGCATCCGGCGCCCTCGGCCATGCGCGCGAGGTCGGTGTTGCGCGAGGTCAGCGTCGGCGGCCCGCCGATGTTCTCGTAGATCCCGTTGTCGAACACCAGCACCGTCAGATTGGGCGGGCGCTCGGCGCCCAGCGTGCACAATATGCCGGTGTTCATCAGCATCGAGCCGTCGCTCTCGAAGGCGACGATGCGGCGATGCGGCAGCGATACCGCGAGCCCGAGCGCGGTCGAGGCCACCGAGCCGAGGACGCCGGTGAAAAACGTGTTGTCGGCGGGCTTCAGGTTCCACCAATCGTCCCAGGTCGCGCCGATCGAGGTCGTTACCAGGTCCTCGGCCGAAATCAGCGGCGCGATCGCGCGAAAGGCGTCAATCCTTTGCATAGGCCGGAAGCTCCACGCAGTTGCCCGAGAAGACCAGCGCGACCGGCCAGTTGCTGCCGTCGGCGTGCTTGAACGCGCGCTTGATCGCCGGCTTGATTTCTTCGGGCTCGTTGACGAAGCGGTGCGGGATGCGGAGAGCGTCCAGGATGGGCGCCATCGTCTGCGCGTGGTTGTGCCCCCACCAGTTCTGCTCGCCCCATTCGCCCCGGTAACTCATCGCCATCACCATCGGCACTGCGTGCTGGAAGGCGAGGCGGGCGACGGGTTCGCAGCACTGGCGGATGCCGGAGTTCTCCATGATCATCAGCGCGCGCTTGCCGGCGAGATAGGTGCCGGCGCAGATCCCCGGCATGTCGGCCTCGTTCGAGACCTGAATGTAGCGGATCGCGTTGTCCGCCGCGCACAGGCGGTAGACGCTGGCCAGCAAGGACTCAGGCAGCGCCGTCACGACGCTGACGTCGGCCTCCTTCAGCCCTTCCACGAACAGCCGCGCGTATTCGGGAACCGCGTTCGCCGTCATGGGGCGCTTCCTTCGGCCTTTTCGCGGAAATTGTCGGCGAAGTCGCGGCCGAGGTCGCGCGCCTTCTTCTTCATCACCCCGAGCCCGAACTTGCCGAGCCGCCCGAACACCGAGACGTCGGAAGCGTAAGCGACTTCCGTGCCGCCTTCCGCCTCGGAGAGAGACAGCGTGCTCGTCGCGTTGAGCGTGCTTGCGCGGCCGCCTTCCTCCCCCTTCGTGGTCGAGGACGCGAAATTCGGCGGGCGTTCCTCGGTCTTCTCGATCGTGACGGTGAAAATCGTCTTGATCGGCCCTACCGCGACCTTGATGTCGGCCTTGTAGGTGTCCGGACCGGTCACCTCGATGTGCTGGCAGCCCGGAATGCACGGCCCCACTATCTCGGGGTCGGTGATCATCGACCAGACCCTCTCCAGCGGCGCATCGACGGTAAAGCTGTCCTCGATCTTCAAACCCGACCTCCCCGGACGGCGGCATCCTATGGAGCGTCCGGCGGGGTCGCAACCGGAGCCGGGCGATTCGATGACGGAGGGCTCCGCACGTGTCCTTTCTCCGTCATGGTCGGCGACCCCATGCCGTCATGCCCGGACTTGTTCCGGGCATCCACGTCCCTCCGCCGCCTCGCCCTCTCCTGGTTCCCACGGCGATGCCGCAAGGTGGATGCCCGGAACAAGTCCACTGCTGTCCGGTTTATGTTGGCCGGACCCGGCACA
>JAPPHW010000309.1 GCA_028820945.1 Defluviicoccus sp. | reverse complement strand
CCTGCTCGTGCGACCAGCGCGCCATGGTCTCGATCGACTTCACGTTGCGCTCGATCCCGTAGGGCCAGTAATCCTCGCCCATCGACCGGATCGTCTCCTCCACCTCGGCGGCGAGCCAGGGGACGGTCGCCTTGACCGCGCCGAAATTGCGCAGGCCCGGCATGACCAGCGCCTTCGCCTTCTCGAACGCCTCGTAGACGTTGTTGGCGAGCCAGCGGTGCTCCTCGACGAGGGAGCGCCGGATCGCCGCCACGTGCATGATCGGGTGCACGCGGGTCTTCTCCCAATAGGCCTTCTCCAGCGCCCGGTAGTCCGGGAACAGGCGGCCGATATCGGGATGCCCCCGGGTGAAGCAGGACGGCGGCAAAGGCGAGACCATCGCGTCGAGCTCGCCCGCGACCATCATGCCGCTCAGGCTCTTCTCGGCCGGGATCGGGGTGCAGACGATGTCGGCGGGGAGGTCGAGCGCCAGCTTCTCGGGCCGGCCCGGGTCCTCGATCCCGCCGGTGCGCCAGACGATGTCGGAGGCCTTCACCCCGTACTCGTCCGACAGCATGCCGCGCGCGGCGAGCGCGGCGGTGACCTGGTATTCCGGCACGCCGACCTCGCGGCCCTTGAGGTCCTCCGGCCCCACGATGCCGCGGTCGGTGCGGATGTAGATCGCCGAATGGCGCCACATGCGCGACAGGAACACCGGGATCGCGACATAGGGCGCCTCGCCCCGGTCGACCGTCATCATGTAGGAGGAGAACGAGAGCTCGGTCACGTCGAACTCGCGGTTGCGCAGCGCGCGGAAGAAGATGTCGTGGATGTCGAGCGCGAAATGGACCGCGTCGCACCCCTCGATCCGCACCGCGCCGTCCGCCAGCGGCCGCACCCGGTCGTAATCCCAGAACGTCATCGTCAGCGGCAGCAGCGACATGCGTTTCTCCTTTTGTCATCCCGCCCCCTGTTGTCACCCCGGACTTGATCCGGGGTCCAGGGAAGCCGGGCGAGGGCGGTGCTTGTGGCCCTGGACCCCGGATCAAGTCCGGGGTGACGGCGGGGGGCAAGGACGGCGGGCGCGGACGCGCTCAATCCAGCAGCCCCATCGCGCGCAGGCTCGAATGCCCGCCGCGGGCGACGATCACGTGGTCGTGCAGCACGATGCCGAGGCTCTTGCCCACGTCGCGGATCTCGCGCGTCATGTCGATGTCGGCCTTCGACGGGCTCGGATCGCCCGAGGGGTGGTTGTGCACCATGATGACCGCGCTCGCGGTCAGCTCCAGCGCCCGCTTCATCACCTCGCGCGGGTAGACCGGGGTGTGGTTGACGGTGCCGCGATGCATCTCCTCGTCGGCGATCAGCCGGTTCTTGGCGTCGAGGAACAGGAGCCGGAAGCACTCGGTCTTCTCGTGCGCGAGGCGGATGCGCAAATACGCGACCAGCCGGTCCCAGGAGCCGAGCACCTCGGCGCCGAGCGCCTCCTCGCGCGCGAGCCGGGTCGCGGCCTCGGCGACCACCCGGATCGCGGCGACCGCCGCCTTGCCCATGCCGTCCACCTCGCCGAGCTCGGCCGGCGCCGCCCTGAGCACCCCGGCATAGGAGCCGAAGCGCTCGATCAGCGCCTTGGCGACCGGCTTGGTGTCGCGCCTGGGCAGCGCCTGGAACAGCAGCAGCTCGATCATCTCGTAATCCGCCAGCGCGTCGGCGCCCCGGTCGAGAAACCGCTCGCGCAGCCGCGCGCGGTGGCCCAGATGGTCGGATCCACTACTCATGGTAGCCGCTCCCCGGCCAGTCTCGCGCAGTCCGGGCGGCGGGTCAAAGCCCCTTGGCGGCGGGCGCGGTTCGGGGCGACAATGGTCGGGCGCAGCTTGGGAGGCGGACGATGGGCGGGTTCGGACGACTATTGGCGGCCGCCGCGGTCGCCCTGGCGGGCTGGCAGGCGTCGGGCGGCGGGGCGGCGGCGAGCTGCTATCCCGTCGCGCGGGCGCCGGGCGGGTTCATGCCGGCCTCGTTCCGCATCGCCGCGGTCAAGGCGAACCATGTGCGGATCGACTTCGTCGGCCATTCCACCTTCGTCGTCGAGTCGCCCGAGGGGGTCAGGGTGGCGACCGACTACAACGACTATGTCCGCCCACCCTTCCTGCCGACCATCGTGACGATGAACAACGCGCACGACACCCATTACTCCTACGCGCCGGATGAGGGCATCGCGCATGTGCTGCGCGGCTGGGACCCGGCGGGCGGGGTCGCGCGGCACAACGTCTCGGTCAAGGACGTCCGGGTGCGCAACGTGCCGACCAACCTCGCCGAATGGGGCGGCAAGTGGCGCAACGGCAACTCGATGTTCGTCATCGAGAGCCAGGGGCTCTGCATCGTCCACATCTCGCATCTCCACCACGTGCTGTCGGAGGACCAGCTGCGCGATCTCGGGCGCATCGACATCGCCTTCGCGCCGATCGACGGCATGTGGACCATGAGCCACCAGGAGCTGTTCGAGGTGCTCGACGCGATAAAGCCGATGCTGGTGATCCCGATGCATTACGGCTCGATGGGCGGGGTGCAGGCCTTCGTCGCCCGCGCCGAGGCCAAGTGGCCGGTCCGCCACCATGACGGCCCGTCGATCGAGCTCAGCTTCCGCGACCTGCCGCGCAAGACCGAGGTGCTGTTCCTCGCCGGACGGTGAGGGGCGGGAAGGGACGTTCAGCCCAGCGCGAAGCCGGCCCTCTCCAGATAGGCGCGCATGGTGCTTCCGTCGTCGACCGCCATCTGGCGCGCCTTGTCTTCCGACCAGCCGTAGAATTCGGGCGTGCCGAAGCGCTCGGTGTGCTTGTACTTCTCCGCCGGGATCGCGTAGCGCCCGGCGCGGCGCCGGTCGTAGCCGTCGATCTCGTCGGCGAGGCGGCTGTCGTCGTAGCGGTCGGTGTGAATCGTGGCCGCGGGCGACAGGCGCACGCTGACGAACCCCTTCCGCGCCGGGTAGCCGACGCAGAGGCCCGAAATCGGGAACACGTGGTCCGGGATCGCCAGCATCTCCGCGATTGTCTCCACATGGTCGCGCACGTGGCTGATATGGCAGCAGCCGAGCCTCATGATCTCCGCCGCGCAGACCATCTGCTGCATCGCGATCGCCGCGTCGATGGTGGCGTTCAGCACCGCGTCCATCGTGTCGTTCTCGTAGGGGAGGCCGCGCAGCTCGCAGACCCGCCGGATCCGCCGGTTGTCGCCGCAGACGACGAAGAACTCGGGCGCCTGGACGATCCACGGCATGCCGGGCAGCAGCCCGCCGATGCGCTCCCTCAGCGCGCGGTCGCGGATGCGGATGAACGAGACCTGCTGCAGGTCCGACTTGGTGGCGGCCGACAGCGCGGCGGCGATCAGCGTATCAAGGACGGGCGCCGGGATCGGATCGTCGGTGTAGAGCCGCTGCGTCCGGTGCGCGAGCAGCTTCTCCACCGCCGGGTCCGGGGATTCGCCTCCGAGCGCCGGGTTGTCGAGCTCGAACCGGTCGCGCCAAAGCGCGCCGAGGGATTTGCTCACAGCGTTCCTCCCGTGAGGTTGGGTTTTCACCCGTAGGGTGGCTTGTGCAGGCCCGAGGGGGAAAGCGTGAAGATCTCGCAGCCGTCGGCGGTCACGCCCAGCGAATGCTCGAACTGGGCCGACAGCGAGCGGTCCTTGGTCACCGCCGTCCAGCCGTCGGACAGGATCTTGGTCTCGTAGCGCCCGGCGTTCACCATCGGCTCGATGGTGAAGAACATGCCCTCCGCGAGCCGCATCCCCTCGCCCGGGCGGCCGTAATGCAGCACGCTCGGCGGGCAGTGGAATATCCGCCCGAGCCCGTGGCCGCAGAAATCGCGCACCACCGAATAGCGTTCGCTCTCCACGTAGCTCTGTATCGCGTGACCGACGTCGCCCAGGGTCGCGCCGGGGCGCACGGCCGCGATGCCGCGCATGAGCGATTCGTAGGTCGCGTCCATCAGGCGGCGCGCCTTCACGCCGACGCGCCCGACCGGGAACATGCGGCTCGTATCGCCGTGCCACCCGTCGAGGATCACCGTGATGTCGATATTCACGATGTCGCCGTCCTTCAGCACCTTGTCGCCCGGGATGCCGTGGCAGACGACGTGG
>JAPPHW010000100.1 GCA_028820945.1 Defluviicoccus sp. | reverse complement strand
CGTTGACGATGATGCGCTCCCTGTCGTCCTGGGAGCTCGAAACCTCCCGGAACGCATTCATCGCGCCGCCGACGGGACTGACGGAGAGCAGGTTCACCTTCACCAGCTCGATGGCGTCGAGCAGCGCGCTGTCCCCGCCCGGGAGGCGCTTTTCGAACACCTCCTCGATGTGGTTCTGAAGCAGCGCGCGTTCGACGTTCAGCAGATTGTCCAGCGTCCGCCCCGCCACGAACTTGCGCAGCTCCTTGCGGATATTGTCGCCGATGACCTGTTCCGGGTTGGCCACGCGGTAGCGATAGACGTAAGGATCGCTGACGCGGTACTGCACGTTCAGCGACATCGACATGAGATTGACGTCGCCGGTGAGATACTCGCCCGCCGTGCCGCTGGTCACGGACTTCACCTCCCGGACCGGCCATTTGTCCGCCCGAGCGAACGGCCATGGCGCGAGATAGTGGAGGCCCGGCGGCAGGTCGCGCCACGCCACCGCACCGAACAAACGCCCGTATCCGACCTCTCCCGGCCGCACGACCGTGAAGCCGCTCAACAGAAACGCCGCGACGATGGACAGCCAGACGGTCGCCCCGGCAGGCGTTCGGGGGCGCAGCAAACCCTTCAGCGGCGCATCGCCGGTCATACTCCCCCACCATCCCTTCATCGGCCCCGACACCGGCCGCAGGTTCATGAGCAGGTCCTGGTAGCCGCCCTTCAGCGCCCCCGCGCGGAAGCGCCAGAACATGAGCGCGAAGAGGCCGAGCGCGCCGGTCCATTGAATCGCCGCCACCGCCGGCGAATCCGACGCGTCGAGATTGACCGCGAGCGACAGGCCGAAAGCGATCATCAGGAGGTCGACGGCGATGCCGAGAGCCACCGTCACCGCGATGACCGAGCCGACATAGACCGAAGCGAATCGCGCGCCGAACTGGCTGGCGACGATCGCGATGGTCCCGGTATTGGTCGCGGGTCCCGTCATCAGGAACACGAGCGCCGCCCCCGGGCTGAACCCCTTGGCGACGAGCGCCGCGGCGATCGGCGTGCTCGCGGAGGCGCAGATGTAAAGCGGAATCCCCACCAGCACCATCACCGGATAGGCCAGCCAGCGGGCGTATTCGTAAGCCATGAGGTTGTCGGGAATGGCGAGGTAGAGCACCCCGCCCAGGATCACGCCGACCAGCAGGGCGAACAGGATGTCGTCGGCCACCTCGACGAAGCCGTAGCGCAGGATGTGCTTGCAGACGGTGGCGAAGGAGAGGCCGCTGAGATCGCGCCCGCCTTGGTCCTTCGGCGGCGGCGCGGGTTCGGGGATCGAGAGATACTCGCGGTAGAAATCGGGCTTGACCCAGGTCATGGACCTGGCCGAGCCGATGCCCTCGTTCAGGCGACCCAGCCATGTGACGAAGAACGACCTCAGCACGCTCGGGCTGATGTAGCAGTCGTCGTCGCCCGGTATCAGCGTCTTGTGGCTGTGGTCGTGGTCGTGGTCGTGGCCGTGATGATCGTGGTCGTCGCCGTGGTCATGGCCGCCGGCGGCGGGCTCGGGCTCGACCGCATCGCCGTCCCGGATCGTCCCGATGCAGAAGATACCGGCCATCACGCCGGTGATGAAACTGATGACCGGCCGGACCACGGCCGCCACCGGACCGAAGAAGGCGTTGGTGACCAGGATCGAATCCGCGCCGGTCTCCGGCGCCGTGATCAGGAACGACATGCATGCCGAGCGCGAGGCCCCCTTGCGCCGCATTTCCGCCACCACCGGAACCACGGAACAGCTGCAAAGCGGCATCGGCACGCCGACCGCCGCGCTCGAGGCGACGGATTTCAGGCTGTCCCGGTGCAGCCACCGCAAGACCGCGTCCCGCGAGATGAACACATGGATCAAGCCCGCCAGGAAGAGTCCGAGCAGCAGCATCGGCCCCAGCAGGAGGAACGAATTCCAAAGGAAATCGAGGAAAAGAATCAATTGATCCATGGCGCTTTCTCCGTCGCCCGTTGCAAGCCAAGGAATATCGCCGGCTTGCCGACTCTAACCCAACTCAATTCGCGAAACATCGCGCTAATCGATTATTTTACACGGACACGATTTGTTTGAACATCTTGCAGTCACGACATTTCTACCGATTAAATAGTATAACATTCGCATTGATTTAATGATATAATGTTACTTCTCGGTCAAAAAATCCGTCACGCACTCGAAAGTGGAAGTCTTCGGATAACACCGCAATCGAGCCGGTCGACCGCACGCAAACGTGAAATTCTTCGCTAATCTGTCGGCACGATGCCGACACGCGCGAGTTGAGTCGGGCCGATCTGAGAGCCGCGGCGTGGGGATCGCCGTGGGAAACGGCATACCCGTTAGGCCATTTATAATTTTTTCAGTAGCTTAAAGACTTAAAATGGTGCCTATAGGCGGCACCAGCCCCATTTCCGCGTATTTCCACGGCGTCTCGAAGAACCTTCCATTGTCGGCGATTTCAGCGCATCGCGTTCTTGAAAATTCCGTAGGGTTCCCAAATTCCCTCTCGGGACGCATGGAATGCCGCGCGGCTCGGTGCATGGCGGAGCGTCCCTGGGGAGCCGGAATGCGGGCGAATTCCAGGCCGGGGGAACGGTCGTGAGCTGGAGGACGACTGCCGGCGCCTTTGTGCTGGCCGTCGCGTTGGCGCTTCCCGGCCAGGCGGCGACGCTCGAGAACGTGCGGGCGGCGGATCGGCTCAGATGCGGCATCAACCCGGGGCTGCCGGGCTTCTCCTACGTCGACGAGCGCGGCAGATGGTCGGGCTTCGAGGCGGCCTATTGCCGGGCGCTGGCGGCGGCCGTGCTGGGCGATCCGGACAAGGTCTCCTTCGTCACCCTGACCGGCAAGACCCGCTTCCCGGCGCTGGCCTCGGGCGAAGTCGACATCCTCTCGCGCAACACGACGTGGACGTTCTCCCGCGATGTCGACCTGAGCTTCACCTTCGTGGGCATCAGCTATTACGACGGCCAGGGCTTCATCGGCCGCACGGCGCTCGGCGTGAAGAGCGCCAAGGAGCTCGACGGCGCCTCGATCTGCATCCAGACCGGTACCACGACGGAACTCAACCTGGCCGACTTCTTCCGCATCAACGAGATCGAATACGAGCCGGTTCCGCTGGAAACCAACGCCGAGGCGCGCGCGGCCTACCGGGCGGATCGTTGCGACGTCTACACGACCGACGTTTCGGGGCTGGCGGCCACCAGATCGACTTTCGACGATCCGGACGCGCACATGGTGCTCCCGGAGATCATCTCGAAGGAGCCGCTCGGGCCGCTGGTGCGCCAGGGCGACGACCGGTGGGCGGACATCGCGCGCTGGACGCTGAACGCGCTGATCAGCGCCGAGGAGCTCGGGGTGACCCAGGCCAACGTCGCGAAGATGGCCGAGGGGACGGATAATCCGGAGATCGACCGGATGCTCGGCAAGGAAGGCTCGATGGGCAAGATGCTCGGCCTCGACGCGAACTGGGCCGCCCGCGCGATCGCCGCGGAAGGCAACTACGCCGAAATCTTCGACAAATACCTGGGCGCCGGGAGTCCGCTGGGGCTGCCGCGAGGCCTCAGCGCCCTCTATCGCGACGGCGGCATCCTCTACTCGCCTCCGTTTCGTTAGCGGTTCTCGCCCTTATCGATCGACATGGAGGGCCGCCCCCGCCCGTTTGACAGCCCCTGCCCCAGCCGGTACCACCGAACGTGCCCATCGGCTCCGGAAAATCCCGTATGCCCGAGACCCATGTTCACGAGGCCGACGTCCTGGTGGTTGGCGGCGGGGTGGCGGCCGCATGCGCCGCGATCCGGGCGAGCGAAGCAGGCGTCCGCGTCCTGCTGGTCGACAAGGGCTTCTACGGGCGGAGCGGCACCAGCTCCCTCGCCTCGGGCGTCTTCCAGGCCTACATGGACGGCGACGATCTCGACCGTTGGGTCAAGGCGCACACCAACCCGACGCACCTGTGGTGCTAACTATCTGAAATAGGGTCGTTTTCTTCTCTCCAAACCAGTTGCAACCGGGACGATATCGGCAACCGTTCCTTCCCCGGTGCAACCGAAACTGGGAGAGATGTCTTGGCCAGAACCAACCTCACCGACGCCCGAATCGGGGCGCTCG
>JAPPHW010000272.1 GCA_028820945.1 Defluviicoccus sp. | reverse complement strand
GCACCTGAGAAGTCCGCCGTGTTCCAGTTGATCTTGGTGGGAAGCATGGGGGGAAGGATAAAGAGCAAAAGCAAAAATATTGTAAAAACAACATCTTATTGCCTATTATCGAATCCCCTCGGCTCCACCATTTCTTCTCCGCCGAAGTTTCCCGAAATGCCCCAGGTTCGCCCGGCCGGCCCGACGTGGCGGTCCGCGCCATACCCTCGCCGGCGGTGCCGGGGAAGCCGGCGCGAAATCGACTCCGCCGCGCCAGCCGCGTTATAAGCGGGGGGCGGAAATCAGCGGGAGAGCGCAACATGTCGGTTTCGGACTCCCTGCCCAAGGGCACCGCCGACGGCGTGGCGCGAACCCGGGAAACCCTGCACAGGGCGCGCCACCTGCCGGGCCACGTCTACATCTCGCCCGAAATCTACCGGCTCGAGAAGGAAAAGATCTTCATGCGGGACTGGCTCTGCGTCGGCCGCATGGAGGAGGTCGGGAACCCCGGCGACTACATGGCGCTCAGGATCATGGACGAGCCCATTATCGTCGCGCGGGACGAGGACGGACGGGTCAACGCCTTCGCCAATGTCTGCCGGCATCGCGGTGTCGAGGTGGTCAGCGGATCGGGCAACACGCGCGAATTCAGCTGCCCCTACCACGCGTGGCTGTACGATCTACAGGGCAGGCTGATCGGCGCGCCCTACATGAAGGAGGCCGAGGGCTTCGTTCCCGAGGACTGCCGGCTGACGCCGCTCCGCTTCGACGAATGGCGCGGCTGGATGTTCGTCAATTTCGATCCGGACGCCGTCCCGCTCGCCCAGTTCGCCGCCGAGTACGAGAAGGAGTTCGCCTTCCTCCACCACGAGAAGATGCGGCTGGCGACCAAGCACGTTGTCGGCCTCGACTGCAACTGGAAGCTCTTCGTGGAGAACCTGCAGGACTTCTACCACGTCCAGGTCCTGCACCGGGATACGTTCGGGGGCCATATCGACATCGACGAGTTCGTGTTCAACGTGAAGGAGAAGGGCGGGTTCAGCTCGTTCTACGACGCCGCGCCCGACACGCCCGACTCGGTCTCGCTGGTCGGCAAAATGCCATGGCTCGCCGACAAGCCGATGAGCTTCGCCTATACCGGCTTCCTCGCCCCCAACTTCCACATGTTCGGCCGCATCGACGAATCCCATCCCATGGTCATCTGGCCGCTGGCGCCCGACAGGACGCAGGTGATCGTCTACCACGTCTTTCCCGCCGAGCATTTCGAGCGACCCGGCTTCATGGAGAAGGCTCGCGTCTATCACGATTTCCTGGCGAGGGTGGTGGAGGAGGACCGGGAGATGGTGAATTCGCTGCAGCGCGGGATGAATTCGCGGCTGTTCGAACCGGGACCGCTGTCGCGCATGGAGGTCAACCTGCACAGCCTGCTGAACTATTACCTGGACCGGGTGGACCTCGGCGCATGAGCGGCGCCGGCGAGCGGGTCACCGTCGAAACCGTCGCGGCGATCGTCGACGCCTTCAACCGCCACGACGTGGACGCGATCATGGGCTACTGCGCCGCCGACGTCGTCTGGGTGATGGCGCGGGGACCCCACCCCTGGGGGCGGAAATACGAGGGCGCGGCGGCGGTCCGCGAGGCCCTCGTCGCGCGCTTCGAATCGATCCCCGACGCCCGTTGGGCCGATGGCGGCAACTGGGTGGCGGGCGATGCCGGGGTCTCCGAGTGGACGCTGACCGGGACCACCGCGAAGGGCGAGAAGCTCGAACTGCTCGGTTGCGACCTGTGGAAATTCCGCGACGGCAAGGTCGTCAGGAAGGACACATACTGGAAGCAGATCGACGAGGCGTTCACCTGACCGGGGGGACCGACGATGGCACCGAGCGACGATAGTCCTTCAACCGACTCGGCCGTACCGGGGTGGAGCGGGGAAGGCCTCGGGAAGATTCGCCGCCCGATCGCCGAGGCCCGTCACGTGCCCGGGGCGTTCTACTGCGCGCCCGAGATCTACGAGCTGGAAAAGCGCAACATCTTCATGAGGGACTGGCTCTGCGTCGCCCGCGTCGAGGAGCTGGAGAGCCCGGGCGACTACATGGCGGTCCGCATCATGGGGGAGCCCGCCCTCATCGTGCGCGACGACGAGGGCGAACTCAGGGCGTTTTCCAACGCCTGCGCCCATCGCGGGGTCGAAGTGATATGGGGCGAGGGCAATACCGGCCACTTCAGCTGCCCCTATCACGGCTGGAGCTACGATCTCAAAGGGGCGCTCACCGGCGCCGCGTTCATGGAGGACTCCCGGGAATTCGATCCCGCGCGCTGCGGTCTGCCGCCGCTCAGGCTCGGCACATGGGCGGGCTGGGTGTTCATCGCCTTCGACGACGACGCGCCGCCGCTGGCCGAATTCGTCGCCGATTTCGACCGGGAATTCGGCTTCCTGCGCCAGGAGGATTGCCGTCTCGCGGTGAAGATCGAGGTCGAGCTCGACTGCAACTGGAAGCTGTTCGTCGAGAACCTGCTCGACGTCTACCACGCCGCCACGCTGCACGCGAAGACCATCGGCGCGAAGCGCGGCCGGGCCGACAGGTACCCGTTCAACCTTTTCGAGCGCGGTGGAACCAGCATGTTCTACCGCTCCGCTCCGATGGTGCCCGGCGGCGTGAGCCTGTTCGGAAAGATGCCCTGGCTCGACGACAAGCCCGACAACTTCGCCTGTTCCGGCCGTCTCTCGCCCAACATGCAGCTGATCGCCCGGTCCGACAACGTCCATCCCTTCCTGATGTGGCCGCTCGGGCCCGACCGCTGCCGCGTCGTCAACTACACGCTGTTCCCCCGGGAGCTTTTCGGTTCGCCCGGCTTCGAGGAGAAGGTCGCGGTCTACCGGGATTACCTCATCGAGGTGGTCGAGGAGGACCGGAAAATGGTGGCGTCGCTGCAGCACAACATGAAGTCGTGCCGCCTGCAGCCCGGCCCGATGTCGAAGCTGGAGCTCGGCATCCACCATGTCATCAACGACGTTTTGGTCCGGATCTATGGGAACCGGGATCCCGGCTAGGACGGCAACGCCCCGGCGGCCGTTGGCATAGGGCGCGGCCTGCCTGCTAGTATTCGCTCAACCGGATCGCGCGAGCGCCGATGGGCGTCGCGCGCGGCGTCGGGGGAGGACGGCAGATCGTCGATGATCCGCGGATCGCGACGGGCGGAAGGCCGGAGCTCGGCCGATGATCGAGTGGTGGATCCCGCTGCTGGTCATCTTCGGCGGAGCGATGTTCCTGCTCCTCCAGGGCATCCCGGTCGCCTTCGCCTTCGTGATCGTGAACATGCTCGGGGTGCTGATCCTCCAGGGCGGCGGCGCGGCCTTCAACACTTTTACCGCCAGCATGTACGCCTCGGTGACCAGCTTCACGCTGCTGCCGATCATCCTGTTCATCCTGATGGGCGAAATCCTGTGGCACTCGAAGGTCGCGTTCCGCGCGGTCGATGTGCTCGACAAGCTGATGGGCCGGCTGCCCGGCCGGCTCAGCCTGCTCACGGTCGCCTCCGGAACCATGTTCTCCAGCCTGAGCGGCTCGACGATGGCCAACACGGCCCTGCTCGGCACCATGCTGCTGCCCGACATGCAGCGCCGCGGCTACAAGGAGCCGATGTCGATCGGGCCGATCATCGCCAGCGGCGGGCTCGCCATGATCGTGCCGCCGAGCTCGCTCGCGGTCATCCTGGCGGCGATCGGCAAGCTCTCCATCGGCCGTCTGCTGATCGCGGCGCTGATCCCCGGGCTGATCATGGCGGTGCTCTACGTCGCCTACATCGTCATCCGCTGCAAGCTGCAGCCGGAGCTCACCCCGGCCTACGAGGTCGAGCGGACGCCGTGGCGCGAGCGCATCGTGGGCATCGTCAAGTACCTGCTACCGCTGGGCGTCATCGTTTTCCTGGTCACCGGGGTCATCGTCATCGGCATCGCCACCCCCACCGAGGCGGCGGCGATGGGCTGCATGGGTTCCTTCATCGTCGCTTTCGCCTATGGCGGCCTGACCCGCGAGGTGGTCGTCAAGTCGGTCACTGGCACGGTGAAGATCTCGGTCATGATGTTCGCCATCCTGATCGGCGCCATCGGCTTCAGCCAGATCATGGCGTTCTCGGGCGCCA
>JAPPHW010000262.1 GCA_028820945.1 Defluviicoccus sp. | reverse complement strand
GCGCCGTTCGGCGAGAGCCACGGCCATGTCGCGCTCGAAGACTACAACATGATCATGCGGGTGACGGCGATCACCCACCGTCGCGGCGCCGTCCTGCCGTCGATCGTCAGCCAGGTGACGCCCTCGGAATCTAGCGTCATCAAGCGGGTCGCCTACGAGCCTTTGTTCCTCGCGCATCTGACCGACCGTCTCGGGATCAAGGGCGTCAAGCGGGTAGTCATGCACGAGCCGCTGACCAATATCCGCCGGGTGATCTTCGTCCAGTTCGAGCGCGGCGTGCCCAGGACCGAGGTGTGGCGCGCGCTCTACGGCGCGTCGTCGCTGCAATCGGCCTGCGGCAAGTACGTGGTCGCGGTGTCCGACGACATCGACCCGGAGAACGCGGATGCCGTCTGGTGGTCGATCGCCTACCGCGCCAATCCGCGCGAGGACTCCGCCGTCCTCGATCATCGCCATCGGGGCCACGGGCCAAAGACCGAAGACCCGGGTTTCGAGGATTCGACGCTTCTGATCGACGCCACCCTCAAGGGCGACATGCCGCCGGTCGCGCTGCCCCGGGAGGCCTACATGGAACGCGCGCGGAAGATCTGGGAACGGCTGGATCTGCCGCCGCTCAACCCGGAAAGCCCGTGGGCCGGATATTCGCTGGGCGACTGGGAAGAGCACTGGGAACAGGCTGCCCTGCGCGCCGTGGCGGGCGGCTATCTCGAGAACGGCCGGCTCACCGCGCAGCGCCAGCGACGCGCCGTCGAGCCCGAAACGCCCGTCCGCTGGGTCGAGGACGATGACTAGGGGCTACCCCGATCTCCACGACCACATCGCGACCCTGGAAGAGGCCGGGCTCCTGGTCCGCGTCGACCGGGAGATCAACAAGGACACGGAAATGCATCCGCTGGTCCGCTGGCAGTTCCGCGGCGGCATCCCGGAACATGAGAGAAAGGCGTTCCTGTTCACCAACGTGGTCGATTCCAAGGGCCGGCGCTACGACATCCCTGTGATCGTGGGCGGGCTGGCGGCGAGCCGGGAAATTTACCGGCGCGGAATCGGCTGCGAGCTCGACCGGATCGAGGAGCGCTGGGCGGAAGCGGTCGCCAACCCCATTGCGCCGCGCGAGGTGGACGACGCGCCGTGCCACGAGCTGGTCTTCACCGGCGATGTCCTGAATGTCGAGGGAAACGCGCTCGACGGCATTCCGGTGCCGATCTCGACGCCCGGCTGGGACAACGCGCCTTATACGACGCTGTCGCAATACATCACCCGGGATCCCGACACCGGCGTCCAGAACATGGGAAATTATCGCGGCCAGGTGAAGGCGCCGCGCCGCCTCGGCATGAATCCCTCGCTCGAACTCCGGCCCGGAATCTATGGCCACTGGCAGAAATACCGGGCGCGCGGCGAGCCCATGCCGGCGGCGGTCGTTCTCGGCGCGCCGCCCTGCGTGACGTTCACTTCCACACTCAAGCTGCCGGAGACGGTCAGCGAGTTCGACATCGCCGGCGGGCTGGTCGGCTGCCCGCTCAACGTGGTTAAGGCGAAGACGGTGGATCTGCTCGTCCCGGCGGAGGCAGAGATCGTCGTCGAGGGTTTCATCGACACCGAATATCTGGAGCCCGAAGCGCCGTTCGGCGAGAGCCACGGCCACGTCAACCTGCAGGAATTCAACGCCTTCATGGACGTGACCGCCGTCACCCGGCGCAAAAATGCCGTCCTCACGTCAATCATCAGCCAGGTCACGCCGTCGGAGTCGAGCACGATCAAGCGGGTCGGCATGGAGCCGCTCTTTCTCGCCCATTTACGGGACCGACTCGGCATCATGGGGGTGATCCGGGTCGGCATGCACGAGCCGCTGACCAACATCCGCAAGGTGATCGTCATCCAGGTCGAGCGGAGCCTGCCGAGAACGGAAATCTGGCGCGCGCTTTACGGAGCGGCATCGCTCCATCGTGCGGCCGGCAAATACGTCATCGCGGTAAATGACGACATCGACCCCGACAATGCCGACGCGCTGTTCTGGGCGATGGCGTACCGCGCCAACCCGGCCCTCGATCTCGAGGTGCTCGGCCATCGCGACCAGGGCCACGGCCCGCGCAGCCTCAGGAACGACGGCGAGGACGCGAGCGTGCTGATCGACGCGACGCTCAAGGAGGATTTCCCGCCGATCTCGCTGCCCAAGCGCGAGTTCATGGAGAACGCCCGCGAAATCTGGGAGGAGCTCGGCCTGCCGCCGCTCAAGCCGGAGACGCCATGGCACGGCTACAGCCTCGGCGAATGGTCCGACGAGTTCGACCGCGCCGCCGAGCTCGCGACCGAGGGCGATTACTTCGAGACCGGCCGGATCGTCGCCCAGAGACGGCGCAAGGACGTCGAGATGAACACCGAAGTGCGCCGGGTGGACGAGGACGGCAACACCGTGTGCTAGAGCCTGTCCGTTTCAGATGGAAGCGCTGTTACCCTTGCTTCTTCGCCGACATGGTCGGCGAAAGCCGACCGTTCTTCAGGGTCTGGCGTTCGTAAGGCGCTTGGCCCGCCCATATGCTAGCCTAAATTGAGAGCCTGCACTTGGATGCTGGAGGACTTCTAGGGAACATAGCCATGCCCCTCGCCACCGAAACAGCGCCACCGCTCCTGGCAATCTATGCGCGGTTGGAGGAAGACGCGCGGTACTCCATGGACTATGCGAAATTGTTGCCCCGCTACCAGGTCAAGCGAGCAGGGGACGACGAGCATTTGGACTTGGTTCTGCGTCAGTTGCGAAATCTGACGAGCATCGCCGACAAGACAAGGCAACTGGTGGAACTGCCTTCGCCCGCGCAAGCAGAACCGAAAGACCCAACAGGTGAGCTGGCGGAACGGGCAGTCGCCGTTGAGAAGGTGTTGCGGGGTCTCATAGCAGTACTGAACGAGTCCCAGGAGATGGCTAAAGAGGTCCGGCCCCAAACAGCGCGAATACGCGCGGTACGGGGTGCGTATGGCAAAGCCATAGCCGCGGTGTCCGCCTTGCATGACGCGGTGATAGATATGCGCTGGGCCGTCATGGAAAAGGACGCAGACCTTGAGGAACCAGAGGCAGAACCGACCAGCGACCTCCAACATTTGCTCGCCCGCCTGAAAGGCAGCAAATGAATGCCCCTCGGGATTTCTGCCATTACCGAATTGGGTCGTTTCATCAAAGCGTACCGTCGCCTCGACCAGCAAGACCAGGTCGCCGTTGACAAAGTCATCGGGGAACTCTTGAGCGGAGAGGACCTGCCCTCTGGTCGTCGGCTCAAGAGGGTTCAGTCGAGCAGCGGGGTTTGGGAAGTCAGAGTCAACAAGGGCATGAGGATGACATTCGGGGTAAAGGATGACATCTGCGTCCTCCGCAATGTCGGTGAGCACGACAAGGTACTGCGGAAGCCCTAACCCCCTCTCAGTTCAATTTTGGGTAATAGAGCCGGCAGGCCCAACGTGGATGGTCGGCCCCCCGCCTTCGCGGGGGCAAGCCCCGTCGCCCATGACGGAAGAGAACGGACGAAGCGGTTCCAGCTAAAACAGACCAGCTCTGGCCCGGTTCTTCGCGACGGCCAGCCCCCCTTCTTCGTCATTTCGACCGAAGCGCCTTCGGGCGCGCAGTGGAGAAATCTCGTGCGTGCAGGCGGAAGATATCTCCGCTCCGCCGCGCTCCGCGCAGCTACGGTCGATATGACAAGGGGGTCTTGCGCCGATAGCGGAACCGCCCCGCTGGACAAGACCGAGGCCGCGCAGCTATAGCGTGTTTGGCGCAGTTAGAACCGTTCCCGCCATTATTTCCCGCCGACCATAACGACTTGGAAGGCGTGCCTACGCGAGTCGGAGGAAGGGGAACGGCAAGGCGGATCCGGCACATTGCGCCGGCCCGGGGAGGAACGATTGGCTGAATTCGCGACATTGCATGAGATCGTGGCCGCTGCGCGCGGCAATCTGTCCGACGGCGCCTGGGACTACCTGACCGGCGGCACCGAGACGGAGACGTCCTTGCTGCGCAATCGGCTGGGTCTCGATTCGATCGCTTTCCGCCCACGGGTGCTCAATGACGTGAGCAGCATCGACCTGTCGGGGACCATCGCCGGCCACGCGACGCGGCTGCCGGTGTCGCTGGCGCCGATGGGTTCGCTGGA
>JAPPHW010000160.1:2270-4155 GCA_028820945.1 Defluviicoccus sp. | reverse complement strand
AGGATCATGTCGAGCGCGCGCGATTCGCCGATCAGCCGCGGCAGGCGCTGGGTGCCGCCATAACCCGGGATCAGGCCGAGCTTGACCTCCGGCATGCCGAGCCTGGCATTCGGGCCGGCGATCCGGAAGGTCGAGGCGAGCGCGATCTCCAGCCCGCCGCCGAAGGCGTAGCCGTTGATCAGGGCGATGGACGGGATCGGCAGCGCGTCGAGCTTCGCCATCGTCCGTTGCCCGAACTCGGTCGCCGCCTTCTCCTGGTGAATTGTGCGGTGGCGCAGCTCCTTGATGTCCGCGCCGGCGCAGAAGGCGCGGTCGCCGGCCCCTGTAATCAGCAGCACGCGCGCATCGCCGGCCGCCGCCTCGTCGAATGCCTCGCCCAGCTCGCGGATAATCGAGAAGGAGAGCGCGTTCAGGGCCTCGGGACGGTTGAGCACGATCAGCGCCGCTTCGTCCCGGCGGGTCAGCTCGACGGTCATTGGGCGGCCTCCCTCGCCGGATCGAAACGCACCGGGTCCGGCCGGATCGTCCCCTGTCTCGCCATTTCGACCAGTTCCCGCTTGAGGATCTTGCCGCTCGCCGTCAGGGGAAACGCGTCCATGCGGATGAAATACTCCGGCATGTCATAGCGCGAGAGCCCCTCGGCATGAAGATGAGATAGCAGCGCGTCCGCGCCGACCCCGCCGATCACCGCGATGCAGCCCTTCTCGCCCAGGCGCTCGTCGGGGACCGGAAAGACGGCCACCCTCTCGACGCCGTCGTGGCGGATCGCAAGCGCCTCGATCTCCGACGGGTAGATGTTGTGGCCGCCCCGGATGATCAGGTCCTTGAGCCGCCCGTCGATAGAGAGGTTGCCGTTCCCGTCGAGCGATCCGAGGTCGCCGGACAGGAACCAGCCGGTTTCGTTGAAGCTCTCCTCCGTCGCCTCCTGATTGGCGAAATAGCCGAGCATCAATGCGCCGCCCTTGCCCGCGATCTGTCCGCTGACCCCGGGATCGACCGGTTCGTCGGGGTTCGACATGTCGAAGATCGCGACCTCGTAGGCCGGCCCGCCGCGCCCGCAGGTCCGCGTAATCGTCTCCGCGTCGTCGTCCGGCCAGGTGAAGTGGTGCGAGGAGTTCTCCGTCATGCCGTAGATGTTCTGCGGCCTGATGCCCTGGGCCACGAACGCCTCGCAGACCGACGGCGGGATCGGCGCGCCCGCCATGTAGAACAGCTCGAGCGACCCGATTCGGTCCAGGCCCTTGTGACGCTGTTCCGCCAGCACGTCCATTGCATGCGTCGGAACCCCCATCGCGTAGGTGGCGCCGGTCTCGGCGATCCAGTCGATCTTGTCGAGGCCGTCCGGCCGGTCGTCGGTAATGAACTCGCAACCCGAAAGCACCCACTGGGCCGCCCCCACCCAGGCGATGTGATGGGACAAGGGGCTCAGGGACAACAGCCTCGTTTCCGGCCCGATGCCCCAGGTCGTCACCATGTCGCGCGCGTTCGCGAACAGCGTGTTGTCCGAATGCATCACGCATTTGGGCATGCCGGTGGTGCCGGAGGTGAAGGCGAGATAGGCGACCTTGTCGGGATCGGCGACGGGCTCGCTCTTCGGCCTCGGGCCCGGGCCGGCGATGCGCCGATCCGGATAGACCGCCTTCAGATGGCCGATCTCCGCCAGCAGCGTGTCCAGATCGGCTTCGGTCCGGTCGGCGCCCCAGCCGGGCTCGGTGAAGAACGCCGCCGTCTTCAGCCGCTTCAACAGCGTCGCCACCTCGGCGCAGGTGTGGGTTCGGTGGAGCGTCGGGTTGCAGGCATAGCCCTGGCGCGAGCAGGCCAGCAGAACGATTACCGTCTCCATCGCGTTGCCGCGCCAGATCGAGACCCGGTCCCCCTCGACCAG
>JAPPHW010000160.1:0-2170 GCA_028820945.1 Defluviicoccus sp. | reverse complement strand
TCCTTGGCCCGCTTCTTGCCCACGAGGTCTTCGAGATACCAGGTGCCGTAGCCGGCGTCGAACGACCCCATCATGGGTCCGACCTGGCGGAACACCGCGCTTTCCTTGGCGATGGTGAGGTCGCAGACCATCTGCAGCACGTTGCCGCCGCCGACCGCGAACCCGTTGACGCTCGCGATCACCGGCTTCTGGAGCTTGTCGATCGCCTCGTACATCTCGAGCGTCGGCAGCATGCCGGCATAGAGACGGGTGGGCTCCGCCCCGTCCTTGCGCCCGCCGATACAGAAGAACCGGTCCCCCGCGCCGGTCAGCACGATCGCCCGCGTCCGGGTTTCGCGCCGGATCCCGTCGATGCAATCGCGAACCTCGTGGCAGGTCTCGATGGTAAACATGTTGCCGTCGTCGGGACGGTTCAGCGTAATCGTCCCGACCGGCCCGTCCTCTTCGTAGAGGATCGTCCGATAGCTCACGCCAACGCCTCGTTCCTGATTGAGGGGCGCATGTTTACGCGAAAGCCCGGCGATGTCACGGCCCGCGCGGGTTGGAAAACGGTATTCGTTCGGCGAGCCGCTTTCCGGTGGCGACCAGTTCCGGCACCACGAAAGACGCGCCCGCCCGCACCAGCTCCGCGGCGTGGGGATCGTTCGCCGCGCGGGCGAGAACGGGAATGTCCGGCAGGGTATGGCGGAGCGTCGCGACCAGCCGGGTCGCCGCGTCCGAATCGCTGACCGCCACCACCACGGACAACGCCGACTCGAGGTGCAGGCTCTGGAGCACGTCGGCCCTGCTCGCGTCTCCGAAATACACGTGCTCTCCCTGCGACCGGGCGGTCGACACGACGACGGGATCGCGGTCGACGGCGATGAACCCGATTCCCTTTTGCTCGAGTTCCCGCGCGACCGTGCGTCCGACGCGTCCGTAACCGGCGATCACCACATGATCGACGAGGCCGGGCATCTCCCCGCGGAGTTCTTCGACGCTGGCCGATCCCCTCATCGCCGTCCAGTGAGCCAGCCGGGCGCTGGCCCAGGCGAGCGCGGGCGTCGCCATCATGGACAGCGCCACGGCGACGATGAGCGCCTGACCGAGGCTTCCCTCGATCAGGCCGCCGTTGAGCGCCACGTTGAATACCACGAAGGCGAACTCGCCGCCCTGCGCGAGCAGCAGGCCGAGCGGCCACGCGTAGAGGCCGGGAAGGCGGAACAGGACCACGAGAAACGCGAGGATCGCCGCCTTGATCGCGAGCAGCCCCACCGTCGCGAGCAGCACGAACGATGCCTGGTCGACCGCGACGCCCAGATCCGTCTGCATGCCGATCAGCATGAAGAACAGCCCGAGAAGCAGCGCGCGGAACGGCTGGATTTCCGCCAGCACCTGGTGACGGTACTCGGTCTCCGCCAGGAGCATGCCCGCGAGCAGCCCGCCGAGCGCCAGCGAGAGGCCGACGAACTCGGTAAATCCCGCGATGCCGACCACCACCAGAAGGGTGGCGGCGGCGAAGATGTCGTCGTTCCGTTCGGCGGCCACCACCGAGAAGAGGGGCCGCAGGACGAAGCGGCCCAGCACCACGATGGCGACCAGGGCGGCGACCGCCTGCAGCGCCGCGATGCCGAGCGACTCGACGAGTCCTCCTTCGCGGTTCGTCAGCGCGACCGCCAACACGAGGATGGGCGCGACGGCGAGATCCTGCATCATCAGGACGGTAAAGGCCGCGCGGCCGAACCGGGTCGCGAGCTGCCCGCGATCCACCAGTATCTGGATGACGAAGACGGTAGAGGACAGGGAGAGGGCGGCGCCGATCACGATCGCGGCGTCGAGGGCCGCGCCGAGCGCGAGCGCGATGCCCGAAATGGCCGCGCCCGTAACCAGGATCTGCGTCAGCCCGAGCGCGAACAAGACGGGAGGAAGAACCTTGATCCTCTCCCATGGCAGTTCGAGGCCGATGGTGAAGAGCAGGAACACCACGCCGAACTCGGCGAAGACGTGGATGCTGTCCACGTCGGTCACGAGCCCGATCCCGAACGGACCTATGAACATTCCGGCGACGAGATAGCCGAGCACCGGAGACAGGTTCACGCGCCGGAGAACGAACAGCGCGGCAACCGACGCGGCGAGGATGATGACGACGTCGCTGAGGTCGATGTGGGGCACGCGCGGCCTCCAACGCCCG
>JAPPHW010000288.1 GCA_028820945.1 Defluviicoccus sp. | reverse complement strand
TGGTCGCGAGCCGGCAGTTCCTGGTCGTGACGCTCTCGATCTATGGCGGCGCGCTGCTCGACCGCGCGGCGCCGCAAAAGGTGATCCTCGCGCTCGCGGCGGTCGCGGCGGCGAGCTTCGCGCTGTTCCCGGCGCTTCCCTTCGTCTGGGCCGCCGTCCTGCTCCAGATGATTTCCGGATTCGCCGAGACCACCAACTGGATCGGCGCCCAGGCGCTGTTCGGCCGGGTTCTCAAGGGGCGCCCTGTCTATGCCGGGCGTTTGACCGCCGCCGCGCGGACCGGCGGGTTTATCGGCCCTGTCCTCGTCGGGCTGGTCTGGCAGTATTTCGGCCCCACCGGCGCCTTCCTGCTTCTCGCCGGCTGGGTGATGGCCGGAGCCGCCGCCGCGCTCTTCCTGCCCCCGGTCGAGGTCCCCGGCGAGGCTGCCCGGCGGGGCCGGCGCGCGGCCGTCATGCCTAGGCTGTCGGACTACACCAGCGCCTTTCGCATGCTGGCCTTGCCGGCTGTCGCCCTGGTCGTCATGGCGACACTGATGCGCCAGACAGGAACCGGCATCCAGTCGTCATTTTACGGCGTCTGGCTGAAGGAGATCGGCTTCGAGGCCGGCACGATCGGCTTTCTGATAGGCATTTCAAGCCTCGCCGCCGCGTTCGCCGCGCTCGCGGTAGGCAAACTGTCGCGCTCATTTGCCGACCACTGGCTGCTGATCGCCGCCGTCGTTGCCGCCATCGCGGCGATCGCTATCACGCCGCTGCTCGACACGATGACGCTGCTCGTCATCGCGATCTGCATTCGGGGCGTGGGGCAGGGCCTCAACCTGTCGCTGATGATGACGATCGCCGCGCGCGCCGTGGGCGCCGATCTCCAGGGCCGCGTCGCGGCGCTCCGGATCACCTTCAACCGGCTCGGCGGGGCGCTGGTGCCGCTCGTCATGGGAGCGGTCGCGGAGTTCGCCGGGCTGGAAAACGCCTTCTACGCGATGGGCGCCGTCGGGATCGCCGCGGTCGCGGCGCTTAGTGTCTGGATCGCCCGGTCGCCCGGCTTCGCGTCCGGGCGCTGAGCCTCGGCCAGGCGATTTCGACCCCCACCGTCGAACAGATCAGGACGGCGGCGGCGATCTGGAGCGTCGACAAAGACGCGCTCAGGAAGATCACGGCGAGCCCGGCGGCGATTACCGGCTTGAGGAAAAAGAGATAGGCGCCCCGGGTCATGTCGGGCAGCGCGGCAAGCCCGCCGATCCAGACGAACTGGGTGATCGTCGTGTTGAACAGCGCCATGGCGAGGATCGCCGCGACGCTGCCATGCGGCATGACCGCGATCGCCGCCGGGTCCACCCAGCGTCCCCAGAACGCGCCGACCGCGACCCAGGCGCCGGCGCCGCCCAGCGCCATGGTGATCGCGGTAACGCGGAGCGCGCCGTATTCCAGCGCGAGCGGGCGCATCAGGACCACATAGGCGGCCGCGCCCGCGGCGGAGATCGTCACCAGCAGGATGCCGAACAGGTTGTGCCGGGCGCCCGCGAGCTCGGCGAGGTAGCCGTCCGTGAGCAGCGCCGCGACGCCCGCCATCGCCAGAATGCCGGTCGTCATTTTGGCCGGCGATACCCGTTCCCGGTCGACCGCGGCGGCAAGAAGGGCGACGAAGATGGGGATGCTGGTGATCAGGGTCGCCACCTGCGGCACGGTCGCGAAATCGAGCGACCAGTGGAACGCGATATAGGGGAAGGCGACGCCGAGGAGAGAAATGGCCAGGAGGCGTCCGCCGTCGCGCTTCAGCGGGGTCAGGAGGTCGCGGCTCGCCGGAAAGCAGAGCGCCAGCAGGACCAGCCCGATCCCGCCCAGCCCGAACCGCCACACCGCCGCCTCCGGCCCCGGGAGCGCGGTCAGCACGGCGACGAACTCGCTCGAAGCATGGCCGAACACGCCGAGCAGGACGGCGCCGTAGGCGACCGCCACCGAACGGTGCCAGTTCAGCATGGCTGGACGCGGTTCCCGGCGGACATGGCGGCGCGATGGTGCGCGGATCGGGGCCGCGCCGCAAACCGCCCGGCGGCGCCGATTGAACCGGCGGTGCTCCTATGCGAGTCTGCCGCGCCGGCGGACGACCGAGATGGGGGAAGTGCCATGAAATACTGCCGCTACAACGACAACAGGATCGGCGTCGTCCGCGACGACAGGGTGCATGACGTCACGTCCGTCGTCGACGCGCTGCCGGCGCATCGTTACCCGTTCCCCATCGGCGACGCGCTGGTCGCCAACCTCGACTCGCTGCGGGGCGAGATGGAACGCCTCGCCGATGCGGCGGAAGGCGTGCCGGTCTCCTCCGTCACGTTCCTCAGCCCGGTGGCCAACCCCACCAAGGTCATCGGCGTTCCGGTCAACTACCAGGCCCATGCCGACGAGGCCAAGGCGGATGCCGAGGTGAGCGTCGCCGCGAGGCGAGGCGGAATCGAGGAGCAGGGGCTGTTCCTGAAGGCGAACAGCGCGCTGGTCGGGCCGTCCGAGGGGGTGGCGGTGCGTTTCCCCGACCGCCGCACCGACCACGAGGCCGAGCTCGGCATCGTCATCGGCCGGGCCGCCTGCGACGTGGGCTACGACGAGGCGCTCGATTACGTCGCGGGCTACGCCATCGCGCTCGACATGGTGGTCCGCGGGACCGAAGACAGGAGCATGCGGAAGTCGGTCGACACCTATGCCGTGCTCGGCCCCTGGCTGACCACGGCGGACGAGATTCCCAACCCGGATTCGATGGCCTTCGAGCTGACCGTCAACGGGGAGACCCGCCAGAAATCGAACACCGAGCTGATGATCATGGATTGCCGCCGCCAGATCGAATGGGCGTCGAGCTTCTACACCCTGCACCCAGGCGACATCATCATGTCCGGCACCTGCGAGGGCGTCAGCCGTGTCCTGCCCGGCGACACGATGCATCTGGAGTTCGCCGGCCTCGGCGCGATGGACGTCCCCATCCGCGCGCACGGGTAGGTGCGGCGGGGGTCCCTCGATACGGCGCTGGCGCGCCTACTCGGGATGAGGAAATTCGGGCGTTCTCCGGCACTCCTCTCCCTCCCGTGCCGTCATGCCCGGACTTGTTCCGGGCATCCAGCCCCTCCGCCGCCTCGCCCGCGCCCATTAGGGAGACCGTCTCCGCCCCCCGGGGGGGGGCCCCCCCCCAAAAACCGCGGGGGGCGGGCGGGGGGGGGGGCGGGGGGGGGGGGGGGCCCGCCCCCCGGCGGTCACCCCGTAACAAGTCCGGGGTGACAGCGGGGGGAAAGGGCAGCGGGTGCGGGCGGCCCGCTACGCCGCCACCGTGGCGCGGTGCGGGGCGAGTTCGGCGAGGTGCCCCATGAAGCCCGCCGCGTTGTCGTGCAGGATCGCCTGGCGTTCGTCGTCGTCGATGCGGGCGTCCGCCAGCGCCTTGTTGGTCCAGTCGCAGCCGAACCCCGTCCCGTCGGTGCCGTAGACGATCCTGTCCGCGCCGTAGGCCGCGACGCCGATTTCGATCGCCCGCGCGCCGAAGGAGTTGCAGTCGACGAACACGTTGGGCTTGCTGAACCGGGTCGACGGCATCGGCTCGTCCGGCGTATCCAGGATGTTGCGGTGGTCCAGCCGCTCCAGCTCGAAGGCGATGTTGCCGCCGAGATTGTGGAGCATGACCGAGGCATCCGGATAGTCGTCCAGGATGTCGGTGCAGCAGAACGTCATCATGTTGGCCGACAGGCTGGCCTGCATGTCGAGCGTTCCCAATCTCGCGTTCATGTTGTCGGCATCCGCCGGAACCCGGGGCCATTTGTCGCCCGGCCGCGGTCCCCAGTGGACGAACAGCACCGCGCGATGCCGGTCGGCGGCGGCGAGCAGCGGGCGGTAGGCATCCGCCGTCGCATAGTCGAGGAAGCCGTTCCCCGGGATCTGCGTGCCGATCATGCCGGGAAGCCCCATGGCGCGGTCGAACTCCGCCACCGCCGCGTCGAGATCGGCGAGCGGAAGGGAGGCGAAGGCGACGAAGCGGCCCGGATGGGCGGCGCAGATCGCGCTGACGCTGTCGTTGTAGATCCGCGTCAGCGGCAGCGATTCCTCCACCGGCAGACGCTCGATCCACTGGAACATGCCGAACAGCGAGAGCGCGGCGGTCGAGACGCCGTGCTCGTCCATGTCGGC
>JAPPHW010000376.1 GCA_028820945.1 Defluviicoccus sp. | reverse complement strand
CCCCGGTGGCCTCGAGCCCCTGGCCGAGCCGGACGATCCGCGAGAACCCGTCGATGACCTGAAACCCGTCCACGCTGGGCCTCGCGATCAGCAACCGGCAGTTGTTGGTCCCCAGATCGAGGGCGGCGATGGTGCGGCCCCGGCGGCGGCGCCTGCCCGCCGCGGTCGGGGAAGACCGCGCTCTGTGCCCTGGCCGATGGTCCACGTCCGTCGCCCCTCCACGGCCAATTCTACAGGCAACGTTAGATATCGAACAATTGCGGGCGGAACACGGGCTGGGCGAGCGTCTTGATCGGCCCTCGAATGACGCTATTCTCTGCCATTCCCGATCCGCTGGGGGATAGTTTAACGGTAGAACTCTCGGCTCTGACCCGAGCAGTCCTGGTTCGAATCCAGGTCCCCCAGCCATCCGCGGCGATGTCCGACATGCCGAGACCCAGATGAAGCCGGCACCGTTCGCCTATCACCAGCCGGGGACGGTCGACGAGGCGGCGGCGCTCCTTGCCGCCCACGCGGCCGAGGACGCGCGGATTCTCGCCGGTGGACAGAGCCTGGTGCCGACGATGGCGTTCCGACTCGCCCGCCCGGCGCACCTGATCGACATAAACGGCATTTCCGACCTCGAAGGCATCGCTGTAAATGCCGACTCGGTGTCGATCGGCGCGCTCGCCCGGCATTGCGCCTTCCACCGCCCGGTCGAGGACGGGCCGCTCGGCGCGCTGCTCGCCGCGGTCGTCCGCCATATCGGGCACTACCCGATCCGGATGCGGGGGACGTTTTGCGGCAGCCTCGCCCACGCCGACCCGGCGTCGGAATGGTGCCTCGTCGCGGCGACGCTGGACGCGAGGATGACGGCGCGGAGCGTGCGCGGCGAGCGGGAGATCGAGGCGGCGGAGTTTTTCGAATGGGCGATGACGACGGCGCTCGCGGAGGACGAGCTGCTGGTGCGGGCGGCGCTCCCCCGCCTCGCGCCGGACACGCGCTGGGGGTTCTGCGAGTTCGCCCGCCGCGCCGGCGACTTCGCGCTGGCGATGGCGCTCGCGCTCTACCGGGTGGAGGACGGGGTCGTCGTCGAGCCCAGGGTGGGGCTAGGCGGTGTCGAGGCCCGTCCCCGCCGCATTCGGGAAGCGGAAACCGTGCTGGCCGGCCGCGCCCCCGACCCCGCGCTGTTCAGCGAAGCCGGCGCGGCCGTTTCGGAAGCCGTGGACGCGATGTCGGATTCCCACGCGAGCGCGGCGTATCGGAGCGAGATCGCTTCCGTGATGGTCGAGCGCGCGCTGACGGACGCCGCCCGATGACCGCGCCGCGCGACGTCTCGTTCACGGTCAACGGCGAGGCGCACACCGTCCGCGTTGAGCCGCGCAAGACGCTGGCCGACACGATCCGCGAGGATTGCGGGCTGACCGGCACCCATCTCGGCTGCGAGCACGGGGTGTGCGGCGCCTGCACGATCCTCCTCGACGGCGCGCCGGTCAGAAGCTGCCTGATGTTCGCCGCCCAGGCCGAGGGCGCCGAGATCCGCACCGTCGAAGGGCTCGCGGACGGCGAGACGCTGCACCCGATGCAGCAGGCGTTCATCGATCGTCACGCGCTGCAATGCGGGTTCTGCACCCCGGGCTTCCTGATGCTCGCCGTCGGCGTGCTGGAACGCGAGCCCGACATCGACGAGGACGGGCTGCGCGAGGCGCTCTCGTCCAATCTCTGCCGCTGCACCGGCTATCTCAACATCCTCGACGCGGTGAGGGACGCCCGGGCCGCGATGAAGACCGGACCGGAATGACCTCCCGCCGCGAGGCGTGGATCGGCAAGCGCGTCGAGCGTCTCGAAGACCCGCCGCTGGTCAGGGGCGCGGGCCGGTTCGTCGCCGACATATCCTTTCCGCGCCAGCTCCATATGCGTGTCGTGCGCTCCGACCGCGCGCACGCGGACCTGCTCTCCGTCGACATCGAGGAGGCCCGCGCGGCGCCCGGCGTCGCGGCGGTGTGGACCGCCGACGACGTCGCGGATATCGGCCCGATCGCGTTCCGCGCGACACGGGTGAAGGGGCTCGAGCCGTACCGGCAGCACATCCTCGCGCGCGGCCGCGTCCGCTACGTCGGCGAGCCCGTCGCGGCGGTGTTCGCCGACAGCCCCTACCGCGCGGAAGACGCGGCGGAGCGGGTCGAGGCGGCGTATCGCGACCTGCCGCCGATTCTCTCCGCGGAAGACGAGCCGGGCCCGTTCGACGCGGCGCATTCGACCGAGGCGCATGTGCTGGAGAAGGCGCGCGGCGACATCGAGGCGGCGTTCGAGGGCGCCCATGCGGTCGTCGAAATCGAGGTCTCGGTCGGCCGCCATTCCGGGGTGCCGATGGAGACCAGGGGCGCGGTCGCGTTCCACGACGCCGGGCGCGACGTGCTCGAGCTTCACGGCGCGACCAAGCGGCCGCATTTCAACCGCGACCAGATGGCCCAGGCGCTCGGCCGGTCCCCCTCCTCCGTCCAGTTCTACGAGGGGCAGATCGGCGGCGGGTTCGGCGTGCGCGGCGAGCTCTACCCCGAGGAATATCTGGTTTGCGCGGCGGCGCTCCGTCTCGGCCGGCCGGTCAAGTGGATCGAGGACCGCTGGGAGCATCTTCAGGCGACCAACCATTCGCGCGAGCAGACCCACCGGATCCGCGCGGCGGTGGATGCCGACGGCACCGTGCGCGGCATAGACGGCACGTTCCTGCACGACCAGGGCGCCTATATCCGGACCCACGGCGTCCGCGTGCCCGACATGACGGCCGGCATGATGCCGGGCCCCTACCGGATTCCGGCCTACCGGTCGCGCGGACATGTGCGGCTGACCAACAAGACGCCGGCCGCGACCTACCGCTCGCCCGGCAGGTTCGAGGCGACATTCGCCCGCGAACGCCTGTTCGATGCCGTCTCCGCGCGGCTGAATGCCGACCCGGTCGACATAAGGCGGCGCAATCTGATCGCGACTAGGCATATGCCGTTCGCGGGCGGCATCGACACGATCGACCACGAGGTGGTCTACGACTCGGGCGACTACGCGAAGCTGCTCGACAAGGCGCTGGAGCGCGCCGGCTGGGACGAACTGCAGGCCGAAATGTCGACCCGCCGCGCCAATGGCGAGCTGGCCGGCGCCGGGCTCGCGCTGTTCGTCGAGAAGAGCGGCCCCGGCCCGGCCGACGGGGTGCGCATCCGGGTCGACGTGGCCGGCGCGGTCGAGCTCCTGACCGGGGGCGCCTCGCTGGGCCAGGGGTTCGAGACCGTCATGGCCCAGATCTGCGCCGAGACGCTCGGGGTCGACTACCGACGGGTCCGCGTCGTGCACGGCCGCACCGACCTGATCGACTACGGCTTCGGCGCGCACTCCTCGCGCGCCACGGTGATGACCGGCGAGGCGGTCCGCATCGCGAGCGGGAACCTGCGCGCCAGGGCCATCGAGGCGGCCGCGGAACTGCTGCAGGCGCCGGCCGACGCGCTCGATGTCGCCGACGGCCGGGTCGTCCGCACCGATCGGGAGAGCGGCGCGGAGGTCGAACTCGGCGAGATCGCCCGCCGGCTGGCGCCCGGCTCGCCGCTGCTGGCGGGGCGCGATCCCGGCCTTTCCGCGGAAGGATGGCACCGCACCGACCTGATGGCCTACCCCTATGGCGTCCACATCGCCCAGGTCGGCGTCGATCCGGGCACCGGCGCCGTCGCGGTGGAGCGCTACCTCGTCGCCTACGACGTGGGCCGCGCGGTGAACCCGATGCTGATCGACGGCCAGCTCATGGGCGGCTGCGTCCAGGGCATCGGCGGGGCGCTGCTGGAAGAGTTCCGCTACGACGAAACCGGCGCCCCGCTCTCGGTCACCTTCGCCGACTATCTGATGCCGACGCTCGCCGAGACCCCGCCGATCGACCTCCTGCTGACCGAAGACGCGCCGAGCCCCTATAACGGGCTGGGCGTCAAGGGCGCGGGCGAAGGCGGCATAAACCCGGTCGGCGCCGCCGTGGCCTCCGCCATCGACGCCGCCATCGAAATCCCCGGCGCCATCGACCGCCTGCCGGTCACCCCGGAACGGCTGAAGGCGGTACTGAGGGCGGCGGGGAAGGTGTAGGAGCGGCGGCGGTGCTCCCCGCTTCACATCTCCGTTGCCCCGGCTCCAAGCCGTCATGCCCGGACTTGTTCCATTGCTGTCCGGTTTAGATTTTCGGCGCGGG
>JAPPHW010000013.1 GCA_028820945.1 Defluviicoccus sp. | reverse complement strand
GGCCATGGGCATGCTGATCGACGGCGAGTGGATCGACGACGACGCGAAATACCGCAACCCGGAAGGCGGGGCGTTCGTCCGCGCCGAATCGGTTTTCCGGTCGTGGATCGCCGCCGACGGATCCTCCGGCTTCCCGGCCGAACCCGGGCGCTACCACCTGTTCCTCGCGCCCAACTGCCCATGGGCCCACCGGACGCAGATCGTCCGTTATCTCAAGGGCCTGGAGGACACGATCTCTATCACGCTCTCGGACCTGCCGCGCACGCGGAGCTGGGCCTATTCCGAGGGGATCGGCCGCGACCTGGTGCCCGTCGACGGGGTGTTCGAGCTGCACCAGGCCTATGTGTCGTCCGATCCCGGCTATTCCGGCCGCGTCACGGTGCCGACCCTGTTCGACAAGAAGGAATGGATCATCGTCTCCAACGAATCGTCCGAGATCGTCCGCATGCTGAACACCGAGTTCGACGGTCTCGGCGCGACGCCGCTCGACCTCTACCCCGAAGATCTGCGGGACGAGATCGACGCGTTCAACGACCGCATCTACGAGACCGTCAACAACGGCGTCTACCGGACCGGGTTCGCCAAGACGCAGGAGACTTACGAGGAGGCCTACAGCAAGCTGTTCGACACGCTCGACTGGCTCGACGACCTGCTGGGCAAGCGGCGCTATCTCTGCGGCGAGCGCCTGACCGAGGCCGACTGGCGGCTCTACCCGACGCTGATCCGCTTCGATTGCGTCTATTACAGCCACTTCAAGTGCAACAAGCGGCGCATCGACGACTATGCGAACCTGTCGAACTACCTGCGCGAGCTCTACCAGCTTCCCGGGATCGCCGAGCGGACCGACATCCCGGGCATCAAGCAGGGCTACTACGCGGACATGAAGCACATCAACCCGACCGGGATCGTGCCGCTCGGCCCGGACATCGACCTCCACCGGCCGCACGACCGGGAAAGGCTGCGGAAAGCGGCGTGACCGTCAGTCGGTCCGGGCGTTTTCCGCGGCTGGATGGGGCGTCCTTGGGCCGTGCGTCGCTGTCGTCCGCCTCGTCCGGGAAGTAAGCTTCCTTGGCTCCCACGCTTTTGCGACGCTTCGACAATCGACGCGCTGGAGACTGCCTCCATGATTCGGGACTTTGATCGGCAATCGACCCGCGCACCCGTTCAGTTGGCTCGAACCCGAGGCGCCAGATCATGAGCCCGGAACTGATCGCCATTCTCGCGGTTGGCGTTGCCCTCACCGGTCTCATCGTCAACGGTCAACGGAGCACCCGGCAGGACATCGGAGAGCTTCGCCGCGAGGTCGGAAACCTGCGCGAACGTATGGCCAAGCTGGGGGGTCTTCTCGAAGGCTTGCGCGAGGCTATAGCGGGTCGCCGGGACGCGGCCTGAGACGCTTGGCCCTCAACCTTCGAGCGGCGGGAACCCGGCGTAGCTGTCCGAGTGATCGTCGTCGAATCCCGTCATGCCCGGCCGGGTGAGGCAGCCCTTCGGCGCGGCGTAGCTGTCGATCCGCCGGACCGGACTTTCGTGCCACTGGATGTTGAAGGCGGCGAGCTTCGGAAAGAAGCAGAGGCGGGAATAGGGCAGGCGGTCGTGGACGAACCAGGCGAGCGGCCGCCAGTCGCCGGTCTCCGCGTAGCGGTCGGCAAACCAGGGGATCACGATGCAGGCGGTCGCGCCCATGCAGCCGTCGGCGTCGCGGCGGTCCCAGATGTGCCCGGCATGGCTGGCCTCGTTGGCGGCGCAGTTGAGGCCGTTCCGGTTGCCGAAGCCGTTGACCTCTTCCGAGCGGTACCCGGAGCGGACCGAAACGGTCCCGAAGGTCCCTCGTAGCGGTTCGAGCAACGTTTCGCAGAGCCGGGTGCCCGCCGCGATGGCGAGGTCCGGGTCGTCCGGAATGTTCGATAGCCCGTAAAACGCCGCGATCTCGCTGTGCAGGAAATCGCGCATGAAGAAGGACGGCGAAAGCCTCACCCGGCCGAGCTCTTCGAGCGCCCTCATCGAACCCGGCTTGCGCATCGCGCCCCCACCGTGTCATGGCCGGCCTCGTTCCGGCCATCCACGTGTTTGCCCCGCATCCGGTGACCTTCGCTGAGAGAGATGCCCGGAACAAGTCCGGGCATGACGGGAAAACGGTTCAATCTGAAACGGACAGACTCTAGTTCTCCTTCACCATCCCCGCTTTCATGTCTTCCAGGAGCCGCTCAACGGTCTCCCGCGGCAGGTCCCGGGTGATGAAGACGATCCGGCTTCGCGTGTCGCCGTCGGGCCAGTCGGGGAGCTGGGCCGGGTCGTGGAACAGATGCTGGACGCCGTGGATCGCGATCGGCTTGTCCTGGCCGGCCACGTTGACGATCCCCTTGATACGCAGAAGCTTTTCCCCGTGGGTCGCGATCAGCGTCCTTATCCACCCCACGAAAGGTTCCCACGGAAGCGGGTCGTCGTAGCGCAGGCAGTACGCGCGGATGCTGTCGTCGTGGCGGTTGACGTCGTGGTGGTGACGATGGTCGTCGTCGGCATACGCCTCGTCGCGCAGCCAGCGCTGCACGTCCAGGCTCTTGGTCGCCGGGTCGTAAAGCCCGGTGTCGAACAGCGCGTCCGGATGGATCGCGCCGAACTCGGCACGGACGATGGAGGCGCCCGGGTTGAGCGCCCGCAGACTCTGTTCCAGCGCGTCCAGCGAATCGTCCTCGGCGAGATCGCCCTTGGTGATGACGATCCGGTCGGCCACGGCCGCCTGCTTCACCGACTCCCGGTGGCGGTCGAGCTGGATCTCGGCGTTGACGCCGTCGATCGTCGTAACCACGCCGTCCAGCGCGAAGCGGTTGGCGATCACGCGGTCGGTCATCAGCGTGTGGATGACGGGCGCCGGATCGGCGAGCCCGGTGGTCTCGATCACGACGCGGGTGAATGCCGGCACGTCGCCCTTGACCCGCTTGATGAACAGCTCGCGCAGCGCCCGGGCGAGATCGTCGCGGACGGTGCAGCAGAGGCAGCCCGCGTTGAGCAGCACCGTGTCTTCGTCGATCTGCTCGATCAGGTGATGGTCGAGCCCGATCTCGCCGAATTCGTTGACCAGAACCGCCGTTTCCGACATCTCGGGATGTTTCAGCAACGCGTTGATAAGAGTGGTTTTTCCGCTCCCGAGGAATCCGGTGAGCAGGGATGTCTGAACGATTTCCTCGGGTTCGGGCGGGGTGTGGGCTTCGGTCATTTGCGGTAGAGTTCCGACGGGTCGATCTCAACCTCCGCGACGGTCGCGAGTCCGTCGCCGCGGGCGGCCCGGAAGAAGCAGCTGCGCCGTCCGGTATGGCAGGCGACGCCGGTCTGGTCGACGGCGAGCAGCAGCGTGTCGCCGTCGCAGTCGACGCGCAACTCGACCAGCTTCTGGACTTGTCCCGAGGTCTCGCCCTTGCGCCATAACGCGTTGCGCGAGCGGGAGAAATAGCAGACGCGCCCGGTCGCCAGGGTCTCGGCGACCGATTCCCGGCTCATCCACGCCATCATCAGCACTTCGCCGCTGTCGTGCTGCTGGGCGATCGCCGGCACCAGCCCGTCGGCGTTCCACGCGATCGCGTCGAGGGTCGCGGCGATGCCCGCTTCCGACACGCCCATGGTGTCCGTTTCCGATATGTCGGCGCCGGCCATTTTAGCCCGTCCTCAGCGCGCCGCGTTCAGCCGTTCGAAGCCGCGTTCGAGATCGGCGATCAGGTCGTCGGTATCCTCGAGCCCGGCATGGATCCGGATGGTCGGACCCTCGTCCCAGACCGTCGCCGTACGGATCGGCGCCGGGTTGGTCGGCAGGATGAGGCTCTCGAACCCGCCCCAGCTCGCGCCCATGGAGAACAGCTTCATGCCGTCCAGCATCGCCTCCACGGCCTCTGCCGGGGCCGGGTTCAGCACGACCCCGAAAAGGCCGCAGGCGCCGGTGAAATCGCGCTTCCACAGCGCGTGGCCGGGATCCTCGGGAAGGGCGGGATGCAGGACGCGGTCGACCTCCGGGCGCTGCTGTAGCCAGCGGGCGAGGATCAGCCCGTTCTCCTCGTGCTGGCGGAGCCTGACGGCCAGGGTGCGCAGGCCGCGAAGCGCGAGATAGACGTCGTCCGGCCCGCAATTGGCGCCGAGATCGGCGGCGGACTGGCGGACCCGGGGCCACAGCTCCTCCCGGGTCGTGACGGTGCCCATCATCACGTCGGAATGGCCGACGATGTATTTCGTCGCCGCCTG
>JAPPHW010000293.1 GCA_028820945.1 Defluviicoccus sp. | reverse complement strand
GCGGCCCGTCACGTGGAGGAAGAGATTGATCTTGGCCGGCGCCTCGACGCTGACACTCGGCGCGGCGACCGTCATGGAACGATCAGCGCGCGTTGCCGCCGGCCTTCGGCGGGGAAAGGCCCCGGGCGATCTTGCCCTCGATGATCTTCACAAGGTCGGGCTCGGGGTCGAGGTTGAGGGCGCGGCGCCACTGAAAGGCCGCTTCCTTGCGGCGTCCGACCTGCCAGTAGGCGTCGCCCAGGTGATCGTTGACCGTGGGGTCCAGCGGCTCCAGTTCCGCCGCGCGCTCCAGCTTCTCCACCGCGCCTTCATAGTCGCCCATCCGGTAGAGCGCCCAACCCAGGCTGTCCACGATGGCGCCGCTCTGGGGCTCGAGCTCGACCGCGCGCTCGATCATCCTGCGCGCATCGTCGAGCTTCACCCCCTGGTCGACCCACGAATAACCGAGATAGTTGAGGAGGTACGGCTCGTCCGGCGAGAGATCGAGCGCGGCCAGCAGGTCCTTTTCCGCGCGAGGCCAGTTCTTGGAGCGCTCGAGCGAGATGCCGCGCGAGAAAAGCAGTCGCCAGTGCCGCGGCTCGATCGTACCGATCCTGCCGATCGCGGCATCGTAGGCTTCCACCGACTCGGCGAATCTCTTCTCGCTGCGGTACAGGTCGCCGAGCGTCGCCAGCGCATCCGTCCGTTCCGGGCGCTCCGCGGCCATCCGGCGCAGGATCCGGATCGCCTCGTCCTCTCGGCCGAGCCTCGCAAGGCCGCCCGCGCGTTGCAGCCGGGCCGACCAGGACAGCGGCGAAGCCTTGTCGACCCGCGCATAGGCCTTCACCGCGCTCTCGTCGCGACCGACCGATTCGAATATTCGCCCGACGAGGACGCGGGCGGAGGAAAATTCGGGCCGAAGGTCGAGCGCGAACTGTCCGTAAATCAGGGCCAGCTCGGTCGACCTCGCCCTCATCGACAAGCCGGCGGCGCTATGGAACACCTCGGCCGCGCCTTCGACTCCGTCCGCCACGATCCGTTTCGCCGGCTTGCCGGCAAGGAGATCCGCGAGTTCGCTCTCGATCAGGGGCGAGCGGTCCCGCTCGGCGAGGAAATCGCGAAAGCGCCGTTCCGCCTCGGCGGTGTCGCCGGTCCGCCAGAAAAACGAGCCGATCGCCTGGACGAAACGGGCCGTGGGCTGCCGCATCTCGTCCGCGGCCGCGAGATAGTGGGGCTTCGCCTCCTCCGGCCGGTCCGCCAGATCCAGGATCAGCGCGGCGTGAAGGCTGCGGAAAGCCGCCGAATTGCGATTGCCGTCCGGCTTGCCGAGCCTGGCGACAGCCGAATCGTAGTGTCCCGATCCGGCTTCGGCCCACGCCGAGAGCAGCGGCGCGTAGAACGGTTCGGGACCCTGGGGCAGGATAGCCGACAACCGCGCCTTCGCGGAATCGAACCGTCCGGTCTTGAAGTCGCCCACCGACAGCGACAGCTTCGCGAGCGGCGCGTCTTCTTCGGTTTCCAGCAGCCGGCGGGCGAGCGAGCGCGCCGGATCGGCCCGTCCGCTTGCCAGCTTCGCGATCAGCGCGCGCCGTAGCAGGCCCGGTCCCGGGGGCGGCACCTTCAGCGCATCGCTCATATAGCGCGCCGCGGCATCGAAATCGCGCTGCCTGAAGGCGTGGTGTCCGGCCAGGTAGCTGCCCAACTCAAGCTGGGCGCCGGCCGGCGGATGCGCCGGCTGAGCGCGGCCCGCGGGAGACATCGAAGCAGCCGCCGCCCCGACCGCCAGAACGACGCAAGCCGCCCGCAAGACATCCCGGGTCCGCGAAGCCGCGCCGAACGGGCGCACCCTCCCCACCACCCGTCGTTCGGGCGTCGTGCCCCCGGTCGCCGGGCGGGGTCGTCGCATCGGTGCGCTCGTCATATCCGTCTCGACCGGTTACATGTTGGGGTAGTTGGGCCCGCCGCCGCCCTCGGGCACCACCCAATCGATGTTCTGGCGGGGATCCTTAATGTCGCAGGTCTTGCAGTGCACGCAGTTCTGCGCGTTGATCTGCAGCCTGGGACCGGAGTCGCCGTCGGTGACGATCTCGTAGACCCCGGCCGGGCAATAGCGCTGTTCCGGGGCGTCGTAAAGCGCCAGATTGACGTCGATGGGAACGGAGTCGTCCTTCAGCCGCAGGTGGACCGGCTGGTCCTCCTCGTGATTGGTGTTCGATACGAAGACCGAGGAGAGCCTGTCGAAGGTGATCTCCCCGTCCGGCTTCGGGTAATCGATCCGCGGCGCGTCGGACGCCTTTCGGAGCGAGTCGTGGTCGGCGCGATGGCCGAAGGTCCACGGCGCCCGGCCGCGCAGGAGAAACGTGTCGACCGCGGCGTAGGCGAGACCGGCCCAGAGGCCCCAGCGAAAGGCGGGGCGAAGATTCCGCGTCAACTTCAGCTCCCGCCACAGCCAGGTCTTGCGCAAGGCGTCCGGATAGGCGTCGAGCTGCCGGCCGGGGTCGTCGCCGCCGAGCGCCTCGAAGATCGCTTCCGCCGCGACCATGCCGCTCTTCATCGCGGTGTGGGTGCCCTTGACCTTCGGCACGTTCAGGAACCCGGCCTCGCAACCGACGAAGACCCCGCCCGGAAAGGCGAGCCTCGGGATCGACTGGAACCCGCCCTCGTTCACGGCGCGCGCGCCATAGGCGATCCGGCGCCCGCCGGCGAAGGTGGGGCGAATCGCCGGGTGGGTCTTGAACCGCTGGAACTCCTCGAACGGCGACAGATGGGGGTTCGAGTAGTCGAGCGCGACGACCAGACCGACGGCGACCTGGTTGTCCTCCAGGTGGTAGACGAAGGAGCCGCCATAGGTGTCGGACGGAAGCGGCCAGCCGAAGGAATGCACCACGCGGCCCGGGTGGTGGTTGGCCGGGTCGACCTCCCACAACTCCTTGATGCCGATCCCGTAGGTCTGGGGCTCGCTGTCGCGGGCGAGGTCGAAGCGTTCGACCAGGTTCTTGCCGAGCGAGCCGCGGCAACCCTCGGCGAACACCGTCTGGCTCGCGTGAAGCTCGACCCCCGGCTCGTGGTTCGGGCCGGGCTCGCCGTCGCGCCCGAGCCCCATATCGCCGGTGGCGACGCCCCTGACCCGGCCGGAATCGTCGTACAGCACCTCGGCGGCCGCGAAACCGGGATAGATTTCGACGCCGAGAGCCTCCGCCTCGGTCGCGAGCCAACGGCACAGATTGCCCAGGCTGATAATGTAGTTGCCCCGATTGCGCGTCTGCGGCGGGGTCGGGAGCCGCAGCGCCGAACCCCGGGTCAGCAGCAGGAACCGGTCTTCCTCGACGGGCGTGTTGAGCGGCGCGCCCCTCTCCAGCGCGTCGGGGAAGAGCTCGAACAGCGCGCGGGGCTCGATCACGGCGCCGGAGAGAATATGCGCGCCGACCTCGGAGCCCTTCTCGATCACGCAGACGCCGATTTCGCGGTCTTCAGCCGCGGCCAGCTGCTTCAGGCGAATCGCCGTGGAGAGCCCGGAAGGACCGGCGCCCACCACGACGACGTCGAATGCCATCGATTCCCGTTCCAAGACCTGCCCCGTCCCGCCGCACGCCCGCCTCGGGGCGCTGAGATGCCGCAAGAACGCTTACGATATTCCGGACGACAAGACCAGAGACTTCGGCGTCCGGGTATTGCCTTCCTTGTTCGGTGACGTCTGTCGCTGCGTCAATCGACCCGAATCGGCACCTCGACGATCTCGCTATGCCGAACCGCCGCGATTGCCCGGCCGATATCCGCGGTGCGGAGGCGAACTAGAGGCTGTCCGTTTCAGATAGAAGTGCTGTCACCCTCGCTTTCTCACCGTCATGGCCGGCGTCGAGCCGCTTGCCCGATGTCCCCGCATCGCGCCGCGCGGCTCTCCTGCCCTGTCGGCCAGACAGCGCCGCGCAGACCATGACCCTGGCGAGAAATGCGGGCTAGTGTGCCGGTTCAGAAGTTTCTAACCATCTGGACGGTGCCCCCACCGCGTCATGCCCGGACTTGTTCCGGGCATCCACGTCCCTCCACCGCCTCTCCTGCTCCCGGCTCGCACCGCGATGCCGCAAGACGTGGATGCCCGGAACAAGTCCATTGCTGTCCGGTTTAGATTTTCAGGCTGGGTTGTGCGCCGATGGGCGGGAACGATGCCGGGCGGGGCGGGCATCTTCCGGCCATCCTCACCCTCCGGCCGTCATGCCCGGACTTGTTCCGGGCATCCACGTCCCGCCGCCGCCTCGCC
>JAPPHW010000295.1 GCA_028820945.1 Defluviicoccus sp. | reverse complement strand
ATGGTCGGAGTACGGGCTGCCCGGCTCCGGCGATCCCATCTGGCGCTGACCCCGACCCCTGCTCTCGCGAAACCGGAGCCCGGAATGACCGCCGTTTCGAATCCCCCCCCCCCCCCCCCCCCCCCCCCCCCCCCCCCCCCCCCCCCCCCCCCCGACAGCGCGGATGCGGTTTTCTTCGAAGCGGCGTCGCTCGAGGTCGCGCAACGCCTCGGCAAGTCGGAGAAGCTCGAACGGTCCGAGAGCCGGGACCTCGGGCTCCGGGTGATGGCGGGACAGCGGCAGGCGATCGTGTCGACCACCGATTTCACGCGGGAATCGCTCGAATCGCTGGTCGAACGCGCGATGGCGATGGCGCGGGCGGCACCGGAGGACCCCTATTGCGGGATCGCGGATCCCGATCAGATCGCGACCGACGTCGAGACCCTCGACATCTGCGATCCCGAAGAGCCCACGACCGACAGCCTGGTCGCCCGCGCCGCCGAGGCGGAGGACGCCGCGCGCGCGGTCGATGGCGTGACCAATTCGGAAGGCGCCGAAGCGGGGTGGAGCCGCGCGACCGTCGCGCTCGCCGCGACCAACGGCTTCGCCCAGCGCTATGCCACGTCATCGCAAAGCGTCGCCGCATCCGTCCTCGCCGGCGAGGGGACGGCGATGGAGCGGGATTACGACTTTCATACCGCCGTTTATGGCGGCGACCTGCGCGCCCCGGAGCAGATCGGCCGCAACGCGGGCGAGCGCGCGGTCAAACGGCTCGGCGCGCGCAAGGTCGAGACGGCCCAGGTTCCGGTGGTCTACGACAGCCGAGTCGCGGGCGGGCTGCTCCGCCATCTCGCGGGTGCGATCGGCGGCCCCGCGGTTGCCCGCGGCACCTCCTTCCTCAAGGATCGGCTGGGGGAACGGATCTTCCCGAAAGGGATCGACATCGTCGACGACCCGCATCGCCCGCGGGGGCTCCGTTCCAAGCCCTTCGATGCCGAAGGCGTGGCCAATGCCCGGCGCCCGGTGGTCGAGGACGGGGTTCTCCGGACCTGGATTCTCGATCTGGCGTCGGCGCGCCAGCTCGGGCTGGAAACCACGGGTCACGCGTCGCGCGGCACCGCGTCGCCGCCCTCGCCCGCCGTGTCCAACCTGTGGATGCGGCCGGGCGCCCTCTCCCCCGCCGCGCTGATCGGCGAGATCGACAGCGGCTTCTACGTGACCGAGCTGATCGGCATGGGGGTGAACGCGGTCACCGGCGATTACAGCCGGGGGGCGACCGGGTACTGGATCGAGAACGGGGAGATCGCCTATCCCGTCAGCGAGGTCACGGTCGCCGGCAACCTGAAGGACATGTTCGCCAACCTGACGCCGGCCGACGATCTGGAATTCCGGTCGGGGATCGACACGCCGACGATCCGCGTCGACGGAATGACGATAGCGGGCATCTGAAACCCTCGCGGATACGCACCGTGCTAGACTCCGATCTCGATCGTTGCCGGACCGCAAATGTCTAGTCCGCACAGCAAGGGCCTATCCGCGGGGGTTGCCGCCGGGTCGAGCACCAAGGGGCTCGTGCGCCGATTTCTGCGGGAGCGAATGCGCGGCTATTTCGTTCCCGTCCTGGGCGCGCTGATTTGCATGGCGGTCGTCGCGGCGGCGACCGCCGGCACGGCCTGGTTGCTGGAACCGGCGCTCGACGAAATCTTCGGCGCGCACGACCGCGAGATGCTTTACCTGGTCCCGGTGGCCATCCTGGCGCTGGCGCTGATCGGCGGCGGCGCATTCTATCTTCAGGCGGTTCTCGTGGCCTGGGTGGAAGAGCGAGTCGTCGCGGATTTCCGGCGGGACATGTATGTCCGGCTGATGGGCGCCGATCTCGGGTTCTTCGTCAACACCCAGACCGGCAATCTGATCGCCCGCTTCACCAGCGACGCCGCCGTGCTGCGGAGGAGCCTGCTCCGCGCAATGACCGGCGCGATCAGGCACGGCCTGAAGCTGGCCGCCCTGGTGGGTGTGATGGTCTACCAGGAATGGCTGCTGGCGCTGATCGCCGTCGTCGTCTTCCCCCTCGCGTCGTGGCCGATCGTCTCGATCGGCCGAAGGATAAGGCGCGCCGCCGCGATCATGCAGGCCCGGATAGCCGACCTCACCGTTCGTCTCGACGAGAGTTTTCCCGCCGCGCGGCTCATCAAGGCGTTTCGCATGGAACGGGCCGAGATCGCCCGCGCGGACACGGCGATCGAACAGGTATTCAAGCGCTCGTACCGCGCCGCGCGGATCGCCGCGATCACCCGGCCGGTGATGGAGGCGCTCAGCGGGGTAATGGTGGCTGTCGTCATCCTGGTCGGCGGCAGCATGGTGATCGCCGGATCGATGACGACGGGCGAATTCTCCTCCTTTCTGGGAGCGCTGCTGCTTTCCTACCAACCGGTCAAGGCGCTGGCGGGGCTGAACAACGTGCTGCAGGAAGGCCTGGCGGCCGCGCAGAGGGTCTTCGCCGTGCTCGACATCGAACCCGACATCGTCGATGCGCCGGATGCCCGGACTCTGACGATCGAGGGCGGGGAAATTCGTTTCGACAAGGTGAGCTTTTCCTACACGCCGGACATTCGGGCCCTGGTCGACGTCGATATACGCGCACCGGCCGGCGCGACGGTCGCGCTGGTCGGCCCGTCGGGCGCCGGCAAGTCGACGCTCCTGAACCTGATTCCGCGCTTCTACGACGTCGATGAAGGAACGATAAGCGTCGACGGTCGGGACATACGGCAGGTGACGCTCGCGTCGCTCCGCGACTCCATCGCGCTGGTGAGCCAGGAGGTGACCCTGTTCAACGACACGATCCGCGACAACATCGCGTACGGCCGCGAGGGCGCGACGGCGGACGAGATCGTGGCGGCGGCGAAGAACGCGGGGGCGCACGACTTCATCGAGTCGCTTCCGGACGGCTACGACACGCAGGCGGGCGAACTCGGCGAGCGCCTTTCCGGCGGCCAGCGCCAGCGGATATCCATCGCGCGGGCGATGCTCAAGGATGCGCCCATCCTGCTGCTCGACGAAGCGACCTCCTCGCTCGACACGGAATCGGAACGCGCGGTCCAGGAGGCGCTCGACCGTCTCAAGAAAGGCCGGACGACCATCGTGATCGCCCACCGGCTGTCCACGGTGGTGGGGTCGGATTCGATCTACGTCATCGAACGCGGCCGGGTCGTCGAGTCCGGTACCCATGCCGAGCTGATCGCCGCCGGCGGTGCCTACGCGCGGCAATATGCGCTCCAGTTCGTCGATATCGAGAACGCCCCGGAACCCGAACTGGCCGCGGCATCCGACGCCGCGGAGTAGACGGGCGGCCGGGCCGGCAGGATGACCGCTCCGCCCCGCCGCGGGTCCGGGCTTGCGCTCGGCCTCTACTGCGCCGCGTCGACGGCGGGCGGCGCCGTTCTGCGGCGGTATCTCGCTCGCCGGGCCCGCGTCGGCAAGGAAGACCCGGAGCGCGTGGGCGAACGATTCGGCATCGCGTCCCGCGCGCGTCCACCGGGACCCCTGGTGTGGCTCCACGCCGCGAGCGTCGGGGAATCGATCTCCTTCCTGCCCCTGGTCGAGACCGTCGGGGAGCGGTGGCCAGGGCTCGGCCAGCTGATTACCACGGGCACGGTGACCTCCTCGCGTCTGATGGCCGACCGCCTGCCCGCCGGCGCGATCCACCAGTTCGCCCCGGTCGACCGGCCGGGTTGGATCGGCCCGTTTCTCGATCATTGGCGGCCCGATCTCGCGATTCGCATCGAGTCCGAACTCTGGCCGGCGACGATCGACGCGGTGGACGCACGTTCGATACCGGCGCTTCTGATCAACGGACGCATGTCTCGGCGGTCGTTCCGCAACTGGCGGCGGCTGCCCGGGCTCGCCCGCCGTCTGCTACGGACCTTCGCGCTCTGCCTCGCCCAGACGGAGGACGACGCGGAGAGATTTCGGTCTCTGGGCGCGCGCGAGGTCCGCTGCCTGGGCAACCTGAAATTCGCGGCGCCCGACCTGCCTTGCGACGCCGCGGCACTCGATTTGCTGGCGAAGCGGTGCGCGGGACGTCCGGTCTGGCTGGGTGCGAGCACCCACGAGGGGGAAGAGCTTCGCCTCGCCGCCGCCCACGCCGCGATTCGGACCCACCTGCCGGAAGCGCTCCTGGTCCTGGTCCCGCGCCATCCCGAGCGCGGACCCGAAATCGCGTCGACGCTTCGCGAGGCGGGCCACCCGGTCGCGCTGCGTTCGGCGAACGAGCCGCCCGACACCGAGATCTACGTCGCGGACGGTCTGTCTCTTATACACA
>JAPPHW010000395.1 GCA_028820945.1 Defluviicoccus sp. | reverse complement strand
TGCAAGCCTCGATCATGCCGGGCGGAGCGGGACGGCCGCGGTCGTAAATCTCGCTGTAGCACTCGTCGGAAACGAGGACGAAGTCGTGCTCGCGGGCCAGGCCGACCAGCCTCTTCAGCCGATCGAGACCGGCGATCGTGCCTTGCGGGTTGGCGGGCGAGCAGAAATAGGCGAGCGCGACGCGCGCGAGGATCGCCGGATCCAGGCTCTCATAGTCGGGCAGAAATCCGGAAGCCCGGTCCGCGGGAACGCAGACCGGTTCCGCGCCCGCCGCGACCGCGGCCCCGAGATAGACCTGGTAGAACGGGTTGGGCATCAGGACGACCGGCCGGCCGCCGGCCTTGCGCTCGGGAACCGCCGCCAGCGCCGCCATGAAAAGCGCCTCGCGGGTACCGGAGACCGGCACCACGTTGCGGGCCGGGTCGATCGTCGTTTCCGGGCAGCGATAGCGCCGGCAGGCCCAGCGCGCTATCGCCGTTCGCGCGTCCTCGGTACCGCGCATCGGCGGGTAGCGGCCCCACAGGGCATGGTCGGCGAGAATCGCCTCGCCGATGCTGGCGGGAGGGTCGTGGCGGGGCTCGCCCAGGGACAGCGCGATCGGCTCCAGCCCGGCCGCCGGCTCGACCGGGCCGAGCAGCGCGCGCAGGCGATCGAACGGGTAAGCGCCGATCCGCAGAAGGCGATCGTTCAGCATCGGCCGGCCATGTCTCCTGGCGAGCCGGGCACTCTAGCCGCAAGCGAGGCCGCCTTACAAGCGCGCTCTGGCCACCGGAACCGCAAGATGTTGGGTCGAAAGCCGTTCCGGACCCCAGCTGTTGGGGGCGATTTGGGTCCGCCCGCCGCCGGGGTTCGAACCGGCCCGGCGGGTTATAGTGCGGCCGGGAACGAGCTCTCCGGGGACATGGGCCGTGGCGGCGGCGCGATGACGGACTTCGAGGTAATCGTTGCGGGCGGCGGCATGGTCGGGCTGACGCTCGCGGCCGCGCTCGGCGGTGCCGGGGTGACGGTGGCGGTCGTCGACCGAAGACCGGCCCCGGCCATGCTGGAGCCCGTCTTCGACGGCCGCGTATCGGCGATAGCGCGCGGCTCCCGGACCGTCCTCGACACGGTGGGCGTCTGGGACGGGCTCGCCGGCGACGCGGAGCCGATACGCGAAATCCGCGTCTCCGACGGGGCCTCGCCGCTCCATCTCCACTACGACAGCGCCGAGGTGGCGGCGGACGCGCTCGGATACATCGTCGAGAACCGGCACATCCGGCACGCGCTCCTCGAGCGGGTCCGGTCGCTGGGTTGCGCGAGGCTGCTCGACGGCCGATCCATCGTGCGGCACGAACGCGGCCCGATCGAAGCCCGGGTGGAGCTGGAGGACGGGAGCGAGCTCGCCGCCCGCCTGCTGATCGCGACGGACGGGCGCGAATCGCCGCTCAGGCGCGCCGCCGGGCTGGGCACGGTGGAATGGCGCTACGACCAGACGGGGATCGTGTGCACCGTCGCGCACGAGCGCCCGCATCGCGGCATCGCGCAGGAGCGTTTTCTGCCGTCCGGCCCATTCGCGATCCTGCCGATGACGGGCAACCGGTCTTCCATCGTGTGGACCGAGCGGGCGGATGTCGCGGCCCGCGTCCTCGCTCTCGACCGGGACGCGTTCGCCGACGAGCTGACGTGGCGGTTCACCGACTATCTCGGCGCGCTCGGCATCGAGGGGCCGGTGTTCTCCTATCCGCTGGCGCTGACCCTCGCCGAGCGCTACACCGCCGACCGGCTCGCCGTCGCGGGCGACGCGGCGCACGCGATCCATCCGATCGCGGGTCAGGGCTTCAATCTCGGCATCCGCGACGCGGCCGCGCTCGCCGAGACGGTCGTCGACGCCTCCCGGCTCGGGATCGATACCGGCTCGGTCGCCGCGCTCGCCCGCTATGCCCGCTGGCGGCGGGCGGACAATTTCGCGATGCTGGCGGCGACCGACGGTCTCAACCGGCTCTTTTCCAACGACATCGCGCCGGTCGCGCTCGGGCGGCGCCTCGGGCTTGCGGCGGTGAACCGGATCCCGAGGCTCAAGCGGCTGTTCATGCGCCACGCCATGGGGGAGCTCGGGGAGCGGCCGCGCCTCGCCCGCGGAATGCCTCTCTGACGCCGCGGGAACCGGTCAGGCCGTTTCGATTTCGAGCAACTCCGCGACTTCCGGCCAGCTCTTCGCGCCGTTCTCCCGAAGCTGCGCGGTGAGCTCGTCGGGCATCCATTTCCAGATCGCGGGCTGGAAGCTCGCGCGCGCCTTGATCTTCGCGAGCCACCCCTCGACCCGGGGCATGCGGCCGCCGGTCCACATCCCCTGCATCGACAGCATGTCGAGCCGCATGACATAGGGCGTCATCGCGATGTCGGCGAAGCTGAACCGGTCGCCGATCAGCCAGTCGCCGTTCTGGAGCGCCTCCTCCATCTTCCAGAGGTAGCGGTCGTACAACTTCACCTTCACGGCCGCGCCGGGCGCCTCCAGGCCGAGCCGGACATAGGTCTTCTTCTGCTCGTGCCAGTCCGCGCTCACCGAGAACGGCGGGGTCGAGTCGAGGAATTCCTTCATCTTCTCCTCGCCCAGCGCCCGTATGGTATGGCGGTGCGAGGTCATGAAGGTGAGCGCGCCGCAGGCCGGGTGGACCTCCTCGTCGACCGCCTTGGTCCAGTAGCGTTCCTCGGCGCGGAGCACGGGGTCTTTCGGGCGGACCGGGCGTTCGGGAAACACCTCGTCGAGATAGGCGCAAATGACGGACGACTCCTTGATCGCCCTCCCGTCGTGGACCAGGGCCGGCACCACCGCCTTGGGATTGATCTTCATATATTCGGGCGTGAACTGCTCGCCCTTGAGGATGTCGATATAGTGCCCCTCCCAGGGCAGCTGCTTTTCCTCGAGAAACAGCCTCACCTTGGCCGCGCAGACCGATGAGCCGTGATGGTAGAGTTGGAGCACGCCTTCCCCTCCCTTGGGTTCGATACGGACGTTTACGGGTCGCGGCTCAGCCCGGCGGCGTCGAGCGCCCCGAGATAGTCGTTCCAGAGCCGTTCCCGGTTCCGGCCGAGCTCGTGGAGATAGCTCCAGGAGTAGAGGCCGGTATCGTGCAGATCGTCGAACACGATGCGGACGGCGTAATTGCCGACCGGCTCGACGTTCATGATGCCGACGTGGCGACGGCCCGCGACCAGCTGTTTCTGTCCCGGCCCGTGCCCGCGCACCTCGGCGGACGGGCTTTCCACCCGGAGAAACTCGGCGGGCAGGGAAAAGGACGTGCCGTCGTCGAAGTCGATTTCGAGCAGTTTTTCGGCCGACTTGAGCCGGAGCGCGGTCGGCCAGGGCGCGGGTCGGTGGGGGTCCGCCAATTCTAGTCCTCGGAGATGCGCCGCGCTTCGTCGACCAGCATGATGGGAATGCCGTCGCGGATCGGAAACGCGAGGCCGGCGTTCTCGCTGACCAGCTCCTGCGCCGCGGCGTCGTAGCGGAGCGGCCCCTTGGTCAGCGGGCAGACCAGGATCTCGAGCAGCTTCGGATCGATGGGCCGTCCGCGACCTTCCCGAGCGTCGGCCGGGGGGCCATCCGAGGCGGGCCGGTCTGCCATCTCTCCTCCTCCGCCGCGCCCTATTGCCGGGTGCGCCCTTCGTCGTCGGAACGCTCGAGCAGTGCCATTTCGAGCAGGGTCACGACGATTTCGGCGCGTTCGGCGGTGCCGGGCGCTTCCAGCAGCGCCTGTTTCTCGCTGGTGCGGAAGGGGCACATCATCGACAGGGAATCGACGAGCCGGGAATCCCCGGTGCCCTCGATCGCCTCCCAGTTCGCATCCACGTTCTGCTGACGGAGATAGGCGCGCAGCGCGTTCAGCAATCGCTCCCGGTCGAGCGGGATCTGCGCCGGCGGCTCCATCAGGTCGTCGCGGAACGCGCCGAAGCGCGCCCGCACCCGGCGGTACCCGTCGCGCAGGCCCAACTCCCTCTCGACCACGAAGCGGATCAACCCCTTGAGCGTGATCAGATAGCGCCCGTCCTCGGTTTCGCCGAACGAGACGATGCGTCCCGCGCAGCCGGTCCGGTAGATGTCGGGCTCGCCGCCGCCGGTCCCCTCGCGCGGCAGGATCATCCCGATCAGCCGCTGCGGCGCCGCCAGCGCCGCCGCCGTCATGTTCAGATAGCGCGGCTCGAAAATATTGAGCGGCAGCCGGCTGTGCGGCAGCAGGAGCGCGCCCCCGAGCGGAAAAATCGGAATCTCGTCCGGCAGATCCTCGAATTCGGGATCGAACGGACCCGGCATCAGGAGAACAGGATCGCGGACAGCTTGCGCCGTCCCG
>JAPPHW010000399.1 GCA_028820945.1 Defluviicoccus sp. | reverse complement strand
AGGACGTGATGGGCGCGGTGGTGTTCCTCGCCTCGCCGGCCGCCGCGCTGATCACGGGATCGGCGCTGGTGGTGGACGGCGGCTGGAACGCGTGGTGAGGCGGGGCATGAACCGGCGATTTACGGCAGTCATCCAACGCGAAGGTGCCGGGTTTGTCGCTCTGTGCCCGGCGATGGATGTCGCGAGCCAGGGGGACACCGTGGCCGAAGCGCGCGACAACCTGACCGAGGCGCTGACCCTGTTCTTCGAAACCGCCGGCGCCGAGGGGGTCGAGCGGCGGCTGCCTGGGGAAGTGTATGTGACGCAAGTCGAAGTCCCACTAGGCTGACCCTCCCCCGGCCCCTCCCGCAAGCGGGAGGGGAGAAGATGAGGAGCAGGAGTCGGTGAGCGAATCCCCCTCTCCCCGCCGGGGAGAGGGGCGGGGTGAGGGGGACGCCGAATCGGCCCGGGATACTTGCCGCCGCGGGCTCCCTCGTGTATGCGCCCCCGCAGGTCGCGAGGTGCGTCCGCTACAGGGAGAAGAACAGCATGTCACTGGGTAGAAATGTGAAACCGCTCGCTTTCGGCCTTGCCGCGCTCGGGCTTGCCGCCGCGCTGCCGGCTTCGGTCGACGCCAAGTCGTTCACGCTCAGGATCGGCGCCGGCCAGGCGATGAAGCCGCTTGAGCCCATCTTCATGGCCAGCAAGTACTTCGTGCCCACGGTCAAGGCGCGGGTCGAAAAGGAGACCGAGCACAAGATCCGCTTCATCGAAGCCTATGGCGGCACCGTGGCTGGGCCGTTCGACGTGCTCGAATCGGTCGAGAAGGGGGTGTTCGATATCGGTCTGTGGTGCGCCTGCTTCGAGCCCACCAAGGCGGTGCATTTCGCGTTCCACTATTTCGTGCCCTTCGTCACCGACGATCCGGTGCTGCAGGACAAGATCACGCGCAAGACCTACAAGCAGTTCCCGAAATGGACCGAGTCGCTGCACAAGTATAACCAGAAGTGGCTCGGCGCCGGCACGTTCTCGTCCTACGGGCTCGGCACCAAGTTCAAGTGGTCCAAGATGTCCGACCTCAAGGGCCGCAAGATCGCCGGCGCCGGACCCAACCTGCCGTGGCTGAAACTGTCCGGGGCGACCGCGGTCCAGACCAGCCTGAACGAGTCGTACAACTCGCTCCAGTCGGGCGTCTACGAGGGGCTGGTGATCTTCCCGACCGCCTGGCTCGGCTTCAAGCTCAACGAGCCCGCGAAGGTGTTCACCGTGGTCGGCTGGGGGTCGACGTCGCTCTACCAGATGACGATGAACCTCAAGAGCTACGGCAAGCTGCCGCCCGAGGTGCAGAAGATCATCGACGAGGAGTCCGAGATCTGGATGGACAAGTCGGCCCAGGAATCCTCCAGGCGCTTCGATGCCTCGCTCAAGAAGCTCAAGGAGACCGGCAGCACGATCCAGTACTTGCCCCCCGAGGAGCGCGCCAAGATGGCCGCGGCGCTCGGCGACTGGCCGAAGCAGAACGCCAAGAAGTTCGACGGCCAGGGCCTGCCCGGCACCGCGCTGATGAAGGCGTATCTCAAGAACGCCGAAGCCGCGGGCATCAAGCTGCCGCACAAGTACGATCTCGACTAAAGCGGCTTACGACGTATTCCAGCCGTCCCCGCCCGCGCGGCGGGGACGGCGGCGTTCGTACGCAACCGAACCGGGGAGCGCAACATGATCAGGGCGGCGGTAGTCGGCCTCGGCTGGTGGGGCCAGCGGATCTGGAGTTCGCTCCAGGGAAGCGAACGGATCGAGGTCGTGCGGGGTATGGATGTGACCTTCGACCACCTCGCCGAATTCGCCGAGCGGTCGGGGCTCTCGCTTACCCGGAGCTACGAGGACTTGCTCGAGGATGCGGCCGTCGATGCGGTGATCCTCACAACCCCGCACGCGCTGCACGAGGAGCAGGTCGTGGCCGCCGCCGAGGCGGGCAAGAAGATCTTCTGCGAGAAGCCGCTGGCGCTCAACGGCGCCTCGGCGCACCGTATGATGGAGGCCTGCGCCGCGCGCGGGATCCTGCTCGGAATCGGACACGAACGCCGCTACGAGCCGGCGTTGATCGAAGTCAAGCGCATGGTAGACGACGGCGAGATCGGAACGCTGCGCCATCTCGAGGTCAACTGGTCCTACGCCCTGATGGCTTCGGCGCAGATTCCGGCCTGGCGCCAGGACCCCGCGCAGGCGCCGGCCGGGCTTATGACCGCGGTCGGCGTCCACATCACCGACTACCTGCAGAGCATCGCCGGGCCCGTGGCCGCGCTCGACGCGACGCTCACGCGGCACCGCGAGGACCGCCCCTCCGACGCGACTCTCGCGGTCCGGTTCGAGTTCGCCTCGGGCGCGACGGGTTACATGTGCAATATCGGGCCGACGCCCTACTACCAGCGGATCACGCTGTTCGGCGACCGGGGCTGGGTCGAGCACCGCGAGACCGCCCACATCCAGGACCCCGACCCCGCGCTGGTGACCTGGCGGGGAGAGGACGAGGAGATCTGGTCGCGCACCTTCGACCCGATCGACCAGGTGCGCGCCAATCTCGAGGCCTGGGCGGCGGCGTGCGAGGACGGCGCGGCGTACAAGTTCACCGACCGGCAGAAGGTTCACAATGTCGAGATCCTCGAGGCGATCGTGAAGTCGACCGAGTCCGGGCGCGCCGAGACCGTCGGGTAGCGGGCGTCAGCGGGTCAGGAAGGTGGCCGTGACCGGCCAGATCCAGATTACCACCATGACGATCAGCATCAGGATCCAGTAGGGGATCGAGCCGCCGAAGATCTCCTTCAGCGTGACCGAGGGGTCGGGCACTGCCCCCTTGACGGTGTACACCAGGAGGCCGAAGGGCGGGGTCAGCAGACCGGCCTCGATGGCGAGGATACCGAAGATCGCGAACGCGTAGGTGTTCCAGCCGCCGGCCTCCGCCAGCGGCCAGAAGATCGGCACCGTCAAGAGGATGATCGATATCGAATCGATCAGCGTCCCCATGGCGAGCCAGATCAGGATCATCAGGATGGTGACGCCGAACGGGCCGAGCCCCATGCCGTCGATGAAGTCCTGGATCACCCCGATGATGCCGCCGAGCGCGAGGAACTTGGCGTACATCGAGGCGGTCATCAGCAGGAACAATATGGGCGCGATGGTCTTGCCCGAATCGATGATCGCCGTGCGGTAGTCCAGCCATTTCAGCCTCTTCATCGCCGAGAAGAGCAGCGCCCCGCCGCAGCCGACGGCCGCCGATTCGGACGGCGTGAACAGCCCCGCGAACAGCCCGCCGAGGACCAGCAGGATCAGCGCCACAACGCCGAGCCCGCTCACCACCTCGGCCAGGCTGGGCGGCTCTTCCGCCAGCGCGTCCAGGCTCGGCGCCGCCTCCGGCCGGAACCTCGCGTAGCCGGCGCAGTAGAAGCCCATCAGCGCGGCCAGGATCACGCCCGGGATGAAGCCCGCGAGGAACAGCTTGCCGATCGATTCCTCGATCACGATCCCCCAGACGATCAGCAGCACGCTCGGCGGGATCAGCATGCCGAGGCTCGACGACCCGGCGATGGCGCCGAGCGCGTAGGACCGGTTGTAGCCGAAGCGCCGCATCTCCGGGTAGGAGACGCGCGAGAACGCCATCGCGGAGGCGATGCTGACCCCGGTGACCGCGGAGAAGACCGCGTTGCCGAATACCGTCGCCACCGCCAGCCGGCCCGGCAGGGCGCGCAGGAAATAGTTGCAGATCTTGTAGAGGTCGCGCGCCATGCCCGATTTCGACATGAACTCGCCCATCAGGACGAACAGCGGGATCGCCGCGAAGACCGAGTTGCGCAGCACCGCATAGGCGGCCTGGTTGGCGAGCTCCATGGCGATGGCGAGGTCGTCGAACAGCAGATAGGTGCCGCCGAGCGAGACCATGGCGAGCACGATGCCGATGTGGAGACCGGCGACGATGAGGCCGATCAGCGCGAACAGGATGATGACGAGGACGACTTCCGGCTCCAAGACCCTCTCCCCGGACCGCGCCCCTAGGCGCGTTCGGTCTCCGCCCTACCGGTAACGGTGACGTAGAAAAGTTGCAGGTAGATCAACGCGCAGATCGCGCTGAACAGGATGATCAGCGTCCGCACCGGGTAGATCGGCACCTCGAAGGCGCCCGCGCCCTCGATCTCCAGAAGCTCCCAGCTCACGATCATCGCGTCCCAGCCGCCGAAGATGATCGCGAGGAAGAGCGCCACCCCGAGCAGATAGGACGCGCAGTCGATCGCGCGCTGCGAAATGCGGCTGACCGCGTAATAGACGATGGTGGTGCGCAGCATCGCGCCGCGCTTGATGG
>JAPPHW010000227.1 GCA_028820945.1 Defluviicoccus sp. | reverse complement strand
CGGACTGGACCGCCGACCAGCTCCGCGACGCCGCGCAACGCATCGCCGATCGCATCGATGAGACGATCGACCCCTGAGGCGGGCAGGCCGTCGGGGCCGATCTAAAGTAGCGCTGGCCTGCGTCTTCGAGCGCTGCGCCCGCAGCCGATGGGGGCGCGCACGCCCTTTTTGACGGGAATTCGCCGGGTTCCGCTCGAATTGTTTGATGTTCCCCCAGCGACCTTGCTAGCCGGAGAGGAGCCGGGCTAGGGTTTCGTTGGGAGCCGCACGCTCGGAGAGGGGGAAAGGAGGGTAGGACCGATGCTGTTCGCGCTCTTGCTACGCCGGCTCGTCAAATTCGGCACGCTGACCGTCACCAACCCGCGCGGCGGCGCACACAGCATAGAAGGCGTGGGTGGACCCTCGGTCACCGTCCGTGTGCACGACGCCTCGGTGGACCGGGCAATGATCCGCAGCCCGGCGCTCGCGGTGGGCGAAGCCTATATGGACGGGCGGTTGACGGTCGAAGAAGGCACGCTGTTCGACTTCCTGACCATTCTCGTGGTCAACCTGCGCCTCGCGCATCTCGGCCGTTCCAGCGGGCCGGCGGTCCTCCTGCGGAAGCTCCTGGGCCGCGTGCGCACGCACAACCCGGTGGGCGCCGCGCGGCGCAAGGTATCCCATCATTACGATCTGAAGCCGGAACTGTTCGACCTGTTTCTCGACAGCGACCGGCAATATTCCTGCGCCTATTTCGCGTCCGACAATGACGACATCGAGACGGCGCAGCGGCGCAAGAAGACGCATCTGGCCGCGAAACTTCTGCTACGTCCGGGGGATCGTGTTCTGGACGTCGGCTCGGGCTGGGGCGGGCTCGGCCTGCATCTGGCGCAGCAGGCGAATGTGGACGTGACCGGCGTGACCTTGAGCCACGAGCAGCACGATCTCTCGAATGCGCGCGCGGCGGAGGCGGGCCTGTCGGAGCGGGTGCGCTTCAAGCTGAAGGATTACCGGGAGGAGACGGGGCGCTATGAGCGGATCGTGTCCGTGGGGATGCTGGAGCATGTGGGTCTGGGGCACTACCGGGAGTTTTTCGGCAAGGTCCGTGAGTTGCTGACGGATGACGGCGTTGCGGTGGTGCACACGGTCGGTCGCTACGACACGCCGGGCCCGGTCAACCCCTGGATTACCCGATACATCTTTCCGGGCACATATGTGCCGACGCTTTCGCAGCTGATGCCGGCGATAGAGGAGCAGCACCTGTTGGTGACGGACATAGAAGTGCTGAAGCGCCACTATGCGAAGACGCTCAGGGCGTGGCGGGACCGTTTCGTCTCGAACTGGGACACGGCGCGCGAAATGTACGACGAGCGCTTCTGCCGGATGTGGGAGTTCTATCTGACCGCCTGCGAGGTCGGGTTCCTCTCGAAGGAACTCAACGTCTTCCAGATCCAGCTTGCGAAGGACCTGGATGCGGTCCCCGAGACGCGGGACTATATACACGCTTTCGAAGCCGCGCATTGACCGGCGCCGGGCTGGCGTAGCACGGCAGGAAAGCCGGGGTGGGCGCGGCACATCCTCTATCCGCCGTTTCTGCGCCGGTTCGGTGGAAATCGGGACGTTGACGGTCATCGACCCGAAGGGTGAGGCCCATCGCCTGTAAGGCGGGGGCGACGGGCTGTCGTCGACCGTTCGGCTGTATGACGCCTCGGTGTCGCGCGCCATGTGCCGCAACCCGGCTTTGGCCATGGGCGAAGCCTGTATGGACAGGCGGCTGACGGACGAAGAGGGCACGCTGTTCCGGCGGGATCGGCGGCCCCAGCGCCGGATTGATGAGACAGCGCACGATCATGTAGGAGATGTAGAGGCCCGACAGGATGATGCCGGATAGCGGACGGCGGGGCGCCTCGGGACGCTCTCGGGAAATCGGCGCGCTCGGCAGACCGGCTGCTTCCGCCGCCGAGCTCGACGGGCATCTATGTCGACGTCGAGAGCCTAAAGGATGCCGGACATGCGCGGACCGCCATGGAGACCGTCGTCCGCGACTGGCCGGACACGCTGCCGCCGGTGCGCCGGCCGCCCCTCTACGCGCCCGCCGACAAAGCGGGCCTCTGGGGCGCTTGGGCGCCGACCCGGTTCCTCGATCTCCGCGTCGACGTGCGCGGCATCCAGCGCTTCGCCCGGGGATCGAAGAACGCGCCCGACATGGCCATCGTGGCCGACGCCATCGCCGACTTCGCCAAGGGCGTGGTCGACCACGTCGCCGTGGTCAGCAACGACAGCGACTTCGGCGCCCTGTGCGTCAAGATCCAGGAACTCGCCGGCCGGGGCGGCCCGCCCCCCTTTCTGTGGATCAACCCGCCCGGCGGGGGCGGGCTCTCCAGCGAGATCGAGGAGTTCATTCCGGGCCGGCTGCGCTGGGCGGTTCCCCCGGTCCCGGTCGCCGCAAAGACCGCGAAATCCGCGGAACACGGCGGCTCGGAACTCCCATCCAACCGGAGGACCGCAGGGTGGCTGATGAAGGAAATCCCGCCCGGCAGGTTCCGGGCCGAAGACGTTCGCAGGATCGTCGAACGGCACTGTCCTGACCATCCCGCGGCCCAGTCCGCCGGCACCTGCGGGTCGTTCCTTGCGCAGCAGCTCATGCCGCTTCTCGAGACCAGGGGGATCCGTCTGGTCCGCCAGAAACCGAGGATCTAAGAGAGGGCCGGATAATGGCGCCGCCGCCGGAGAGTGCGCCGGGTTGGATCGGCGCCGGGACCGAGCTGTGCCGGGGAAGCCGCCGGAGGCCCGGGAAGGACGCTTGGCTCGTATTCTTCCGGACGGGTCGTGCCGATCCGCCCACTCGGAGCAGGTCAGCGCGTCGAAATGCGCAGAAAGCCGCCGTTTTGGCGCGCGGAACACGCGAGACGACGGCTAGGTCCACAGCCCGAACGAACACTTGCGATCGCAAAAATCAACAGTGGCGGACAGAATCCGCCCAGTTCGACGCAACATTTTCCACAGATGCCCCGGATTTTCATGTCCATGCGCGAGGCGTCGTGTTGGGATAGTGTTGAGTCGGAGCCGCCAGTATCCTGCATCCTTCCCCGACGACCTCTGGCGAAATGCAGGAACTCGTTGCTTACATTGACAGAGTAGGACTCTATTGGCGCTCTCTGAATGACGTCCATTGCCGACAGAAATTAAAGTGAAACATTAGCCGCCCGCGATCCGCGCGACGGCGCGGGCCAGCACGCGGCAGCCGAGCACGATGTCGTCCTCCGAGGTGTCCTCGATGACGGTGTGGCTGTGCCCGCCGATCGAGGGGACGAAGAGCATCGCCGCGGGCATGTGGCGGCAGAGCACCATCGCGTCGTGGCCGGCCCCGCTCGGCATCCGCATGTGCGGCGCGCCGAGCGCCCGGGCGGCCGCCTCGATCTCGTCGCCAAGCCCCGGATCCATCGCGGCGGGCGGGATGTCGAGGGTGCGGAGCGTGGCGATCTCCTGGCCGGACCGGTCCGCGTGGTCCCGCGCGAGCGCGCGCAGCCGGTCTTCCAGCGAGTCCAGGATCGCGGGGTCGGTGTCGCGGATCTCGACGACGATCTCGGCCGCCTCGGGGATCACGTTGGCGGCGCCGGGGGTGAGCGTCAGGCTGCCGACGTTCCAGACCGTGTCGGGCCCGGCGAGCGCGGCGAACCCCTCCAGCAGCGCGCTCGAAAAGCCGATCGCCACCGCGCCGGCGTCCTTCCGCATCGCCATCGGCACCGTGCCGGCGTGGCCGGCCTGCCCGTCGACGTGGAGCCGGAAGCGCCTGATGCCGACGATGGCGGTGACCACGCCGATCCGGGTGCCCATCGCCTCCAGCCTCGGCCCCTGCTCGATATGGGCCTCGAGGAAGGCGCGGTAGCGGCCGGGGTCGAGCCGGCGCGGCGGGTTGTCCACGAAGCCGCTGGCGGCGATGGCGTCGGCCAGCCGGTGCCCGTCGATGTTGCGGGCGACCGAAATCTCGTCCTCGCTCACCGCGCCGAACAGGGTGCGGCTGCCGAGGGTGGGGAGGTAGGTGCTCTCCTCGTCCTGGAAGGCGACCGCGTCGACCGGGCAGCTTTCGGCCAGCCCCGCCTCGATAACCGCGCGCGCGATCTCGATGCCGTAGATCACCCCCATCGCGCCGTCGAGCCAGCCGCCGCCCGGCACCGAATCCGAATGGCTGCCGATCAGGATCGCGGGGCCGTCGGCGGGCGCCTCGCCGATCACGTTGCCGACATCGTCGATGGCGGCGCGGAGCCCGGCCTCCTCCATGCGGCCGCGCAGCCAGCGGCGGGCCTCGATGTCGGGCTGGCTGAAGGCGAGCCGGGTGACCCCGGTGCCCTGCTTGCCGAAGGTCG
>JAPPHW010000424.1 GCA_028820945.1 Defluviicoccus sp. | reverse complement strand
GCATGTCGATGGCCCCAGGGGCGCTGGCGGCGGCCTTAGGCGAGGATTTGGGCAAGACCCTGACGCTCGCCCTCGCCACGGCGGCGTCCCCGGGCCAGGCGGGCCTGCTCACCTACACCAAGCCCGGCTCGAAGCCGCTGCGGGACGTCTTCCAGCGCGAGCTGTCGGGATTCGCCCACCGGGCGGTGATCAACGCCGCCGGGGGGATCGCGTCGGCAGACGCGGGGGAAGACCAGGAGGTCCGGACCGGCGCGAGCGTGATGCTGTCGGGTTCGGGGGCGTCGACGCGGACGAGCCCGACGCTCAGCTACCGCTGGAAGCAGACCGGCGGGGAGACGGTGTCGCTGGGCGGGGCGGCGACGGCGTCGCCGACGTTCAGGGCGCCGTCGGTGCGCACGGACCTGGTGTTCTCGCTGGTGGTCAACGACGGGGTGGCGGACAGCACGGCGGACACGGTGACGGTGCGCGTGCGCCCGCCGCCGAACCCGACGAGCGCGCCGTGCGCGCATCCGGCGCCGCAGGGGACCGCCTTCCATGGCGGCTCCCTTCTGGACAGCGTGAGCGTCACCGAGAGCACCATTACGTTCTCGGGCACCGGGCTCGCCCGCTCGCAGAACAGCTTCTGGCTGTGCCGCCCGGACGGCACGCGCTCGACGCTCGCCCAGAATGTCGCCGGCGGCCACTCGGACACGGTGACGGGGCTCGCCAGGGCCACCCGCTACTGGCTGGCGGTGAAGTGGACGGACATCAACGGCGTCGTGCGGTGGCAGGCCTGGCAGGCGGTCTTCACCGGCGGCACCGCGACGGCGCACGCGGGCCCGGACCAGGCGGTGGAGTCCGGCTCCACGGTGACGCTGCCGGGCTCGGGCTCGTCCACGCTCGCGAACCCGAGCTGGAGCTACCGCTGGACACAGACCGAAGGGACGTCGACGCTCACGCTGGCGCCAGGGTCGTCGTGGAACTCGGCGTCGCCGTCGTTCACCGCGCCGACGGTGCGCACGGACCTGGTGTTCGCGCTGGTGGTCAACGACGGCGCGAACGACAGCGCCGCGGACACGGTGGCGGTGCAGGTGCGCCCGCCGCCGAACCCGACGAGCGCGCCGTGCGTGCAGCCGACAGCGGGGACGGAGGCGACGGGCCTGTTCGTGGTCACCGCGACCACCGACAGCTCCATCAGTTTGCGCGGGACGCACTCGGGCGGCGGCAACGTCATCCAACTGTGGTTCTGCCGGCCGGACGGCACGCGCGAGAAGCTCGGCGAGAATCTCCTCCAGAACCAAGTCAGGACCGCCTCCGGGCTGGCGAGCGGCACCACCTACTGGGTGACGGCGCTTGAGGCGGTTCCCGACGAGATTGAGGACTTCCAGGAACGCTGGCAGCCGTGGCAGGCGGTCACCACCACGGGCGCGGCGTCGATCAAGCGGGTGCGGTTCACTTCCTCGCCGGCCTTGGGCGATACGTACCTGCGGGGCGAGACGATCCGAGCCGGGGTGACGTGGAGCAAGCCGGTGACGGTGAACGCCAAGGGCTCCAGCGCCAACGTGCACCTGCGCCTGGATGTGGGGGCGGACGACGCGAACCGCGGCAACAGTCGCCGGATGATGGCGTACGTGTCGGGCTCGGAGACCGACACGCTCACCTTCGAGTACGCGGTGGCGCCGGGGGACGCGGACCCGGACGGAGTGTGGCTGCAGACCGAGTCCGCGACCGACGACCATCTGGTGGCCTTCTCCAGCGGGGCGACGATCCGGGACGGCACGACCGACGCCAAGCTCACCCGCGCCGGGCTGCCGACCACCGGCGACGCCACCCGCAAGGTGGACGGGACGAGCACGGCGACGGCGGAGGCGGGTCCGGACCAGGAGGTCGTGACCGGTTCGACGGTGTCGCTGTCGGGGTCGGGGTCGTCGAAGCGGGCGAGCCCGAGCTTGAGCTACCGCTGGGCGCAGACCGGCGGGGTGTCGGTGACGCTGAGCGGGGCGGCGACGGCGTCGCCGACGTTCACGGCGCCGTCGGTGCGCACGGACCTGGTGTTCGCGCTGGTGGTCAACGACGGTACGAACGACAGCGAGGCGGACACGGTCACGGTGCAGGTGCGCCCGGGGCCGAACCCGACGAGCGCGCCGTGTGCCCACCCGAAGCCGGCGGACGAAGGGGCGTGGGCCGGTGGTTCCAATTGGTTCAGCAACGAGACCGTCACCGACAGCTCCATCTCGTTCCAGGGCAGGGGGCCCGCCGATGCGCAGACCAGCTTCTGGTTCTGCTGGCCGGACGGCGTGCGCAATACGCTCGCCGAGAACGTCTCCAGCGCCCACGTCGTGACCATCTCCTCCAACCTGGCCAGCGGCACCACCTACTGGGCGGCCCTGAAGCGGACCTGCAACGACTGCCCGGCGGGCGGGATGTGGCAGCGCTGGCGTGCGTTCACCACGACCGGCGCGGCGACGGTGCGGGCGGTGCGGTTCACGAACTCGCCGGCCTCGGGTGACATGTATCTGCTGGGCGAGACGATTCGGGCTGAGGTGACGTGGAGCCAGCCGGTGACGGTGGACACCAAGGGGGCCAACGCCAACGTGCACCTGCGCCTGGACCTCGGGGCGGACGACGCGAACCGGGTCAACAGCCGCCGGACGATGGCGTACGCCGACCACGCGAGCCCCGCCCCCAGGTCCATCCCGTAGCCGGTCTCCGCGTGGCCGCCGTCGTGGCGCACCCCGATCTCGACCGTGGGCTCAAGCGTGCCGCCGCCCGCCAGCGCGAGCCGGTAGCCGCCGTCGAGCCCGAGCCTGATCGGCGTGGCGTCCGCCTGCGTCTCCGCCAGCCCGGATGCCGCCGCCGCGGAGCTGGTGCGCACCCAGTAGGCGTCGGTCTCGATGGCCAGCGAGAACCCGTTCCCGGCCTCAGGCTCCACCAGCCGCCCGCGCGCGCCCAGCGCGGCCAGCACCAGCGCCAGGTCGGTCTCCAGCGCCCCGGTCCCCTCGGGCGTGAGCGTGAGCCCGCCCAGGCCCAGCCCAGCCGCCGCCCACGCGGTCAGCCGCTCGCTCAGGTCCACCCCCACGTACGGGTGCACGGCCGTCAGCGCACTTGCTACGGTCCCGGCGCCGGCGTCACCCCGGTAGCTGCCGTCGCCGCGCGCGTGCGCCAGCATCACGCCGCCGAGCCAGGCTCCCGAGGCCACCTCCGCGCCGAGCAGCGCCGTGGTCACCTCGCCGTCCACGTTCAGGCTCCCCTCGCGGCCGTCGAACCGCGACCACCCGCCGCGGCCCCACAGCGCCGCCGACGGTCCGTCCTCCGCCGCGGCGGAGGTCACCGCGAAGGCGCTGCCGGCCAGCAACTCGCCGCCGCTCAGCGTGCGCGGCTGCTCCGGCGTGCCCGCCAGCCATCGCGTCAGCGCCTCGTCGGCGTGGATGTCGCCGCCGCCGGCGGCGAGCTCCTGCCCCGCGACCCGCGCGTGCGCGCCGCCGCCGCGCGGCGCCTCCAGCCGCGCCTGCACTCCGTCCACGACCTGTTCGGCCAGCGTGCGTCCGAAGCGCGCCAGCCACGCCCGCGGCATCGGATCCGCGTTGACGATCGTGCCCGTCGCCTCGTCGTCGCCGATGCGCGCGCCCTTGACGTTGGAGAGCCTCAGCGTGAACGTCTCCTCTCCCTCGTCGTGGCTGTCGTCGAGGATCGGCACGCTCACCGCCTTCGTCGTCTCGCCGGCGACGAAGGTGAGCGTTCCCGAGGTCGCCGTGTAGTCCTCGCCCGCCGTCGCCGTGCCGTCGGCCGTGGCGTAGTCCACCGTCACCCGGTGCGACGCACTGGTGAAGGCGCGGTCCAGGCTGACCTCGAACACCACCGCCTCGTCCGTGCCCTCGCGCCCCCGCGCGTCCGCCACCGAGACCGCCGGGCGCCAGTCCACCTTGTGCGCCGGGTCGTGGCCGCGGCCCGCGTGCCCGAGCGCCGCCGCCTCCCCGGTCGCCGCCGAGCGGATCGTCCCGCCGCCGAGGACGAGCGAGTTCGCGAGCACCGCGATCCCCCGCGGCGACCAGTTCGGCTCCACCACCGTCCAGGCGAAGGTGAGCGCCAGCGCCGCCGTGTCGCGCGCGCCCTCGTACGACGCCTCCTTCCGGCCCCATTCGGCCGGGTCCATGTCGATCGAGAGCCTCGGCGTCCCGGTCACCTCGACCGCCTCGCCGAAGGTGAGCCGCACCCGGATCACGTCGCCCAGGAGATAGGTCGAGTCGCTGCCCGCCTCCGAGACCACCTCCACCCCGGTCACCGACGGCGGCCCCGACGGCGGCCCCGACGACGACGCCGCCTCCGTCGCCGGCAGCGAGAGCCGCCAGTCCACCTTGTGCGCCGGGTCG